>NZ_JBZVFJ010000087.1:0-16872 GCF_058402725.1 Fundidesulfovibrio sp.
GACCCCCTCGTCCACGGACCAGGCCCCGCCCGGGACCGGCGCGGCGTTCACGCCCAACGTGTTCGTGGACGTCTCCGGGCACCTGGAGCTCAAGATCGAGGCCCTTCGCTGCTATCCCGGCGAAATGCGCCCCTTCCCCCATCCCCGCTCCGAGCAGGGCCTGCGGTCCCTGGCCGCGGCACGAGGGATGCAGGCCAACCTGGCCTCGGCCGAGGCCTTCATGCTCCATAGGGAAATCATCCGCTGACGACGGCGCGAACAAAGGATCTCTATGTCTCGACCCAAACTGCTCCTGCTCGGCATCGACGGGCTCTGCCCCCGGGTGATCGATCATTGCGGGGGGAGGGCGGCGCTGCCGACCCTGGCCCGGCTGACTGAAGACGGACTGTCCGCCCCGCTGCGCTCGACCCTGCTGCCGACTTCGGGCACGGCCTGGACCAGCATTTCCACCGGAGTGAACCCGGGCAAGCACGGGGTCACGGGCTTCTCACGTTGGGAACGGGAGAAGGGCGTCCACCGCATGTCCGGCTTGTTCACCAGCCGGGACGTGCCCGTGGAGTATTTCTGGGAGACGCTGGCCCGCTCGGCGGGCATTCGTTCGCTGGTCATGCGGGTTCCCTGCACGTTTCCCGCCAGGCCCTTCGACGGAGCCATGGTCGTGGAGGAGGATTTTTCCATCGCCACAGCCTGGCCGGTAAGTCTGCAACCGATCCTGGATGCCCCCGAACACAAGGTCAAGGAGCACTGGCTGGGGGCAGGATGGGAGGATCATGCGGGCGACGTGATCGCCAAGACGGCCCGCCTGGCCAGGACTCTGTACCGGGAGGTCAGGCCCGATGTCTGTTTCGTGGTATTCTATGTGCTTGATTTCGTGAATCATCGCCTGGGCTATTTCTCCGAGCGCTTCCGGGAGGCGGCCCGCCTTACGGATGAGGCCGTGGCCTCGCTCTTCGGCGAGGACGAGTTCACGGACGTGGCCGTGGTCTCGGACCACGGAATGCGGGTTTTCGACCGCCAGTTCCTGCTGGAGGCGTGGCTCCTGCGCCAGGGGTACATGGCCTGGGACGAGGCCCGGAACTGCCCGGAGTGGAGCGCCACCAGGCTCTACTGCACGCCCTCGGACATCCCGGGCAATTACGGCAAGCTGTTCGTGAACAGGAATCTCGTCCCGGAGGGCGGCAGGGCCGCCCTGCTGGCCGATGTGAAGCGCAAGATCCTGGAACCCGGTGCGGACGGCTTCCCTCCCGCCGTGGAGGTGTGGAGCCGGGACGAGGTGTACAGGGGGCCTCTCGTCGACAACATGCCGGACCTCGGCTTCCGGGGGCATCCCCGGGCCCGCGTGGTCAGCATGTGGAACAACGAGGCGGCCCTGAGCCCCGATGTCGTGACGACCAGGGCCTTCCTCAACCCGGGATGCCATGCCAGGGAGGGAGTCTTCGCCTGGCACGGCCCGGGGCTCGCCCGGAGACGCCTGGAGCAGGGGCTCGACCTGGTCGACGTGGGGGCGTTCGTGCTTTCCCGCTTTGGCGTGCCGCTCCCGGCGGATTACGACGGCCGGGTGCCGGAGTCCCTGGGACAGATCACGGACCTGTTCCCTTCCCCCGGCGTCCAGCCGGCGGTCGTGCCCGGCGCGCAGGGCCAGGGCGACATCCGCGAGAGGAACCGCGTGATTGAATCCCTGCAATCCTTGGGGTATATGTAGTCATGCGCTTTCTCATCACATCGGACAGCGACGCGTGCTCGCAGATGCACGCGCCCGTGGCCAGGGAACTCCTGGACCGCGGGCACGAAGTGGAAGTCGGCTGCGTCTCGACGCTCAGTTCCTTCAGCGTCGAGTTTACCCGGCGCGGCATCCCCGTGGCGCCCATGCGCGACCTGTTGTCCCGGAGTAGCCTGGACTACGACATGGCCCTGTGCCACCGGGAACCGCTGAGCCTGCTTCGGCACAACAAGGTGCGCACCGCCCACATCCTGACCATGATCAGCGATGAACATCGCCATCCCGCGGCCATGTACGCGCCGTTGGACCTCATGCTGGTGGGCGGCGTCACCCACGAGCGCAACCTGCGCCGGGCAGGCTACTCGGGCACCATCGTGCGCACCGGCATGCCCAAGTACGATGCCCTGCACGGCATGGAGATCCGGCGCGACCCGCTCATCCTCGTCCCGGACTCCCCGAGCGTCCCCATGGGGGCCGAGCGCAGGCTCTATTTCGAGACGCTCGTCGAGGTGGCCCGCCGCCTCCCGGACCACGAGGTGCTCATCAAACCCCGCCTCCTGTGGCACGAACGCTGGCGCGACCAGGCCTTCCTGCACGGCGTCGACGAGGACGTCCACCTGGTGGCCCGTCAGGTCGAGCACGACCAGGGAGGGTTGCCGCCCAACCTGGCCATTCTGGATCGCTATGTGCCCAACGAGGAACTCATCGCCCGGGCCGGGCTGGTCCTCGGCGTCCAGACGGGCGCGGTACTGCCCCAGATGGCCCTGGGCAAGCCGGCCCTCGTCATCCAGGATCTGCTCCACCCCGAGTGCTGCCAGTACGAGAGCGAGTTCAGATCCTTGCGGACCTACCTTCTGCGCAGCGGCTGCGTCATCTGGCTGCGCGAGCTTTTCGACCACCTGCCCCAGGGCATCGTGCCGGACAAGGCCTTCGTCGAGGAGGAGATCGGCTTCCTGGACGGCCAGGCGGCCAGGCGCGTCGCGCTCGCCATGGAGCAGACCGCGGAGGCCCTGGGCCGATCGGTCTGGTGGGTGCCCGCAGTGCCCGACGGGACCGACTACGGCCGTGCGGTGCGGGAGTATTCCGAGAGGGTGGAGGGCATGAGTCCGGAAACCCGGCTGGAGGAAGTGCGCGCCGCCATGAAGCGTCAGGCCTTCCAGGCCCTTCGCACCGCGGCCGTGGTGTTCGGCGAGTATGCCGAAGAGCTTGAATTCGAGCGCACCCTGCCCGGATATGAGCAGGCCGTCGAGGAGATGCTCTCGCTCCCCCTGGAAGAGGAGGAACTGAACGCCATGGCCCGGAAGGTCATGGGCTTGTGCAGCGACCTCGTGGACCAGGCCATGGTCTATCGCCAGGGTCGCCGCTATATGCAGAACCGCTGTCGCCAGATGGCGCTGAACTGTTTCCAGCGCATCGGTCTGTCCCTGGTCGAAACGCCGCTCAGGGGCCCCCAGGCGGCTCAACTGGCCCGGACCCTGCGGCAGGCGTTGGGGGATGGCTACCTGGAGGAGGTCGTCCGCGTCGAGGAATGCGAAAGGCCCGCCGTTGGCGGCGCCGCACGAGGAACATGGAGAAACGGATGAGCAGAATCCACGCCACGATCATCGCACGCGGAGGTGGCTCCACCTTCCACCGCAAGAACACGTACCGCCTCCTGGGCAAGCCGATCATCGCCTACGCCATCGAGACATGCCTTGAGGCGGGCTTCATCGACGAAGTCTTCGTCTGGAGCGAGGACGCCGAAATCGCGGAGATCGCCCGTTCCCTCGGGGTCCACGCCTTGAACCGGCCACGCAGCATGGTTCATTACCACAGCGGCTTCTCGGACCAGAAGGAATGGGCGGACCACCGTTCCCGTCAGATCGTCGCCCTGGCCGACGGCCCGGGCGACGTGAACGTCTCCTTCAACTGCAACAACTTCCTGCTCCGGCCCGAAACCCTGCGGGCCATGTACGAGCAGGGGAAGGAAGACGAGAGCGTGGGGGGGGTCGTGGTGGTCGCCCCGGTTGCGCCGGGCCTCTGCCTCAAGGCCGACGACGGGTCCCTGTTTCCGTTCTGGAACGACGCGGGCGTGCTCATGCGGGATCATCCGCCGCTGTACAGGCGTCTCGGCCTGACCGTGACCTTCCGCATGCGCTTCCACCGGGGGTGCATGCGCATGGCGCCGTTCGCGGTTACGCCCGAGGAGGGGTTCGATCTGCAGAACGAGGAGGACATCCCCCTGGCCGAGTTCCACGTGCGCAAACGTCTTGGCCTGCTGCCCGGAGCGGCGAAAGGAGAATAGCATGCGCATCACCGGGACCTTTATCGTTCTGGAGCAGGACCTTGCCGAAGGGGTGTCCTGGAAAGCGCCCCTGGGCGGGCGAAGCCTGCTCGAACAGGGGCTCGAGGTGGCCCAGCGCATCCCGCTCATCGACGAACTGGTGATCCTGACCGACGTGGACGAACTGCTCGCCCGCGACGCGGTGGCGGGGCAGCCCGTGGGCGAGATATGGCCCTGGAGCGTCAGGGACCGCCTGGATTTTCTGACCTGTGACTGGAGCCTCATCTACCAGCAGAACATCGCGCTGGAAAAGGCGGGCCTGTTCAGCGACGTGCACTTCTTCCTCGATTGGCGGATGCCGCTGCTCTCTCACCTGAGCTGGGAGCGGATGTACCATGCCCTGCTGGAGGACCGTCTCGCCGCGCGCGTCGTGCCGGTCTATCCCGAGGACCCCAACCTGTACATGTCGCTCGACGCGTCGCTGGGCAGGCTCTTCAGCGTGTGGAGCCATCCGGGCAGGGACCGCCAGAAAGTCCCCCAGCTCTTCAGGCCGTTCGGCGCATGCGTGGCCCACCTGAGACGCCTCCGCCAGCCCGAACCGCTCACCAGGGGGTTCCTGGCGCCGCAGGTGGAGTGCGTGCAGGTCCGTCGGCCCCAGGACCTCGAGCTCGCGAGCTACCTCTTGAGCCGTGTCGAGGAAGCCGCCCGATGAGGCGCAAAGCCCTGGTGATCGGCCTGGACGGCGTGCCCTGCTCCATGCTGGAGCAGCTCGTCCAGGCCGGAGCCATGCCGAGAACCGCCGGGCTCGCGGCCTCCGGGCTGCTGGGTTCCATGAGCGTCCCGCTGCCGCCCCTGTCCAGCGTCTCCTGGTCCAGCTTCATGACCGCGGCCGGTCCCGGGGAGCACGGCATCTTCGGTTTCACGGACCTGAGTCCCGGCCACGACCTGCTCCTGCCGTCGTTCCTGGACCTGAAAACCCCGACGATTTTCGACCGCCTTGGGGCCTCGGGGCGGCGAAGCGTCGTGCTCAACATGCCCTCGGCCTATCCCGCCAGGCAGGTGCCGGGAATCCTCGTCTCCGGGTTCGTGGCCCCGGACCTCTCCAAGGCAGTCTATCCCGCGAGCCTGTTGCCCCGTCTGGAAGGCATGGGCTACCGCACGGACATCAACCTGCCGGCCTGCCGACAGGACCACGATCTCCTCTTCAGGGAGCTGGACCAGTCCCTGGATGTGCTCGAACGGGCAGCCGGGATGCTCTGGGACGAGCAGGAGTGGGACCTCTTCGCGCTGGTGGTGACGGGCACGGACAGGCTGCTGCATTTCTGCTGGGATGCCTGGGCCGACCCGGAGCACCCCAGAAGGAGCGCCCTCCTCGGCTACTTCCACAAGGTGGACGGGTTCGTGGGCAGGCTGGCGGACCGCTTCGCCCTGGAACCCGGGCTGGAAAAGGCGCTCGTGCTCCTTTCCGACCACGGGTTTTGCGAGCTGCGCCTCGAGGCGTACCTCAACCGTGCCCTCTTCGAGGCAGGCCTGCTGGGCTACCGCACCCGGGAACCCCGGCTGCCCTCGGACATCGACCCCTCGGCCACCCGGGCCTTCGTCCTGGACCCGGGCAGGGTGCACGTGAACGTCCAGGGGCGTTACGTCGGCGGCATCGTTCCCGAACAGGAGCGACAGGCCGTGCTCGAACGGGCGCTGGAGACGCTTGTCGCGTTGCGCTACGAAGGAAGGCCGGTGGTGGAGAGGGTCGTTTCGGGCGACGAGGCCTTCGCCGGGCCACTGCGGCGCCTGGGGCCCGACGCGGTGCTCGTCCCGGCCCGGGGCGTCGAGTTCAAGGGCTCCCCGGCCTCCCGGACGGTTTTCGCCCCCAGTCAGCTGAAAGGAACCCATACCCATGTCGACGCCTTCAGGCTGTTGCATGGAGCCGCCGCGCTGTGGCCCGCGCCCGGGGACATCGTGCGGCTCTCCGGCATACTCCTGGACTGGCTCGCGGGAGAAGAGCGCCAATGAACTCAGAACTGGAAAGTATGCTCGAACGGTCCGGCGCAGGGGCGCTGCTCGCACTGCCCCTGGCGGACAAGGTGCGCCTCGCCAAGGACTTCATCCGGCAGGCGATCCTGAACGCCCCAGGCCCCCAGGCCCTGAGCTGGACCGGCGGCAAGGACAGCACCCTGCTCCTGTGGCTGGCACGCGAAGTCTGCCTCGACCAGGGCATCGCCCTGCCGGGCGTGGTGACCATCGACGAACTGGACACCTTCCCCGAGATCGAAGACTTTCTGGAGCGGATGCGCCAAGCTTGGTCCCTGGATCTGGTCGTCATCAAGAATGAAGAGCTGGCCCGCCTCAAGCCCTCCCTCGGCGAGGCCGTTCCCCTGGAAGTCCTCGGACCGGAGAACCGCGCCGCCCTCGAAGAGGTGGGCCATTCCGGGAGCTTCCTCTTCGAGCCTGAGTCCGTGGCCGGCAACCACCTGACCAAGACGGTGCCCTTGCGCGGTTTCATCCGCCAGTATAACTTGACCGGGCTGTTCGTCGCGTTGCGCTGGGACGAGCACGAGGTGCGCTCGGATGAGGCGCCGATCAGCCCCCGGCACGCCCCTGACCATCTGCGGCTGCACCCGCTGCTGCATTTCCGGGAGCGGGACGTCTGGAACGCGATCCAGGAGGGCGGGGTGCCCTTCTGCGAACTGTATCATCAGGGCTACCGCTCCCTGGGGGCGCGTTCCACCACGAAGCCGGTCCTGCCCGGCGTCCCGGCCTGGGAGCAGGATCTGGAGAACACCAGCGAGCGGCTCGGGCGGGGCAGGGACAAGGAGCTGGCCATGGAGCAGCTCAGAAGCCTGGGCTACATGTGAGCGAGGTGAAGCCATGAACGTGAAGGATCTGGTCCTGCGCAACCGCAGTTGCCGCCGTTTCAACCAGCACGAGCCCGTGTCCATGGAGGTCCTGGAGGGGCTGGTCGATGTCGCCAGGCTCTGCGCCTCGGGGGCCAACAGGCAGCCCTTGAAATACATCCTCTGCAACGAGCCCTCGCGGAACGCGCTCATCTTCAGCCGCCTGGGCTGGGCCGGGTACATGCCGGACTGGCCGGGCCCCGGGGAAGGAGAACGGCCAGCCGCCTACATCATCGTACTCCAGGACTCGGCCATCGACGAGGAGGCGGAGTGCGATCACGGCATCGCCTGCCAGAGCATGCTCCTCGCGGCCGTGGAGCAAGGCCTCGCCGGATGCATGATCGGCTCCGTGGCGCGGGAGAAGCTCTCCCATGACCTCGCCATCCCCGAGAGCCTCAAGGTGCTGCTCGTCCTGGCCCTGGGACGGCCCGGCGAGGTCCGGATCATCGAACCCGTCGGAGAAGAGGGGGACATCCGCTACTGGCGGGATGGGGAGGGCGTTCACCATGTGCCGAAGCGCTCCCTGTCCGAGATCGTCTTCGCCCGCCACGAAGCCTGAGTTCACCACCGAGGAGCCCCATCCATGTTTGTTCCTTTCGAGCACGCCGCGCGTCGCCGCTATGCCGCCCTGCTGGAAGAAGTCTTCGACTCCGGCTTCCTGTCGGAGGGCGTCATGGTCAAACGCCTGGAGCAGGGCTTTTCGGAGCTCACGGGAGGGCTGGAGTGCCTGGCCACGGCCAACTGCGGGCTCGGGCTCATGGCCGTGCTCGAATACGCGGGAGTTGCCGGAGGCGAGGTCGTGGTGCCGACCAACACCTTCATGGCCACGCCACTGGCCGCTCGCAAGGCCGGCGCCGAGGTTGTCTACGCGGACGTGAACCGCGAGGACCTCTGCCTTTCGCTCAAAGACCTCAAGCGGCGCATCACGAAGCGCACCAGGGCCGTGGTGGTGGTGCACATCGGAGGGCACATCGCCTTCGAGATCGAGGAGATCGCCGCCTTTCTCGGAGAACGGGGGATTCCCCTCATCGAGGACTGCGCCCATGCGCACGGCGCGTCCTGGAGGGGACGCCATGCCGGCGGCTTCGGCCTGGGCGGGGTCTATTCCTTCTACGCCACCAAGACCATGCCCTTGGGCGAAGGGGGCATGGTCGCGACCCGGGACCCGGGGCTGGCGCGCTGGGTGCGCGACTGGCGCAACTACGGCAAGTTCGAGTACCGGGTGCCCGGAATGAACGCGCGGATGAACGAGGTCACGGCGGCGCTGGGCATCGTGCAGCTGGAGAGACTGCCCATGATCCTTGAGTGGAAGCGCGGGCTGGCGGCCAAATACGACCAGATCTTCGCGGAACGCGTCCGGTTCCCCGAGGGAATGGTTTCGGGGTTCTACAAGTACATCGTGCTGGGCGAACCCGGAAAGCTCGCCGGACTGACCGAGAGGACGGGGGGCGTCTTCGAGGCGCTGTGCCACGAACTCGACGGGACAGGCGGGCGTTTCCCCGAGGCGGAGTGGGTCGCCAGGCATCACGTCTGCCCTCCCATCTTTTTCGGATGGGACGGGGCGGACCTTGCCCCGGAGGCACTGGCCGTCCGTCTCGGCTGGGGCGCGTGAACAGCCGCCGTCCGAGGCGGCGGGGCCGCTGCGCGCGTCGCAAGGCGCCGGGGCAGTGCATGTCCCGGAGCCGCGTTCCCCGCACCGTACAGGAGAAGAAGCCGTGCGCATCCTGCTGATCGCCCCCCGGTTCGTCGAGCGGCCCGGCGATTTCTACGAGTTCCCGCTGGGTCTTTGCTACATCGCCTCCTGCCTCAAGCAGGCCGGTCACGAGGTGAGCGGACTGAACCTGAACCACGCCGCCGGGCCGGTGGACGAGGCTGTCTCGTCGGCCGTCCGCGGGAAAGGCTACGACGTGGTGGGCACGGGCGGCCTTTCACCCCATTTCCGCACGGTCCGCGCCATTCTCGCGGCCGTCAGGAAGACCGATCCGTCGGTCTTCACCATGGCCGGGGGAGGTCTGGTCAGCAGCGAGCCGAAGCTCGTCTGCTCGGCCATGGACATGGACGCGGGGGTGATCGGCGAGGGCGAGGCCACTGTGGTGGAGTTGGTGCGCGCCCTCGACGAGGGAAGAAGCCTGGACGAAGTGCCGGGGATCGTGCACCGGCAGGACGGCGAACCCCGGGTCACCGCCGAACGCGCTCTGCTGGAGAACCTGGATGCGGTCCCTCCGCCGGATTACGAGCTCTTCGACGTGCGGCGCTACCTCGACGCCCAGCGCCCCAACGACAACTACTACACGGCCCTGTTCGACCAGCCCCGGGTTCTCCCGGTGATCTCGTCCCGCTCCTGCCCGTACAACTGCACCTTCTGCTACCATCCTCTGGGGAGGAAGTACCGCACCCGGGCCATGGGGTCCGTCCTGGAGGAGATCCGCCGACATGTCCGTGCATACCGGCTCAACGCCGTCAGCATCCTCGACGAGCTCTTCAGCCTGGACAGGGACCGGGTTGAGGAGTTCTGCGCGGGGATGGAGGAACTGGGCGTCCGATGGATCGCCCAGATGCGCGTGGACCGCGTGGACCGGGAGATCCTCAGGCGCATGCGCCGTTCCGGGCTGTACTACATCAGCTACGGCATCGAGTCCGCATCTCCCGCCGTCCTGGAGAGCATGCGCAAGCACACCCGGGTGGAGCAGATCGAGGCG
The DNA here is from genome assembly GCF_058402725.1 of Fundidesulfovibrio sp. Lineage (NCBI taxonomy): Bacteria > Pseudomonadati > Thermodesulfobacteriota > Desulfovibrionia > Desulfovibrionales > Desulfovibrionaceae > Fundidesulfovibrio > Fundidesulfovibrio sp. The sequence goes on from NZ_JBZVFJ010000087.1 coordinate 9,574, forward strand.
GCGCTGGCTCTCACTTCCCAGGAACGAATCGGGATCCAGGGCAACCTGCTCTTCGGCGATCCGGTCGAGACGCGGCAGACGGCCGCGGAATCCCTGGAATGGGCCAGGCGCAATGCCCGGTACGGGGTGAACATGAATTTCATCATTCCTTATCCGGGTTCCGTCCTCCACGAGCGCGCAGTGGCCAGCGGCGCCATACCGGACAGGCTGGGGTTCCTGGAAGCGGACTGTCCGCAGGTGGACCTGACCAGCCTTGATGCAAAGGAGACGCTCTGGCTGCGCGACGAGATGATGCGCACCCAGGCCGAGACGAGGACATGGGCCCTGCATCCCTTGGCCGAACCCATGCCGGACACGGACGGCCTGGCCGTATTCCGGGCGGGGTGTCCGCATTGCGGCCACGAAAACACCTACCGCAACTTCCGGGTCGGGGCCATCGCGGTGGCCAAGGTGGCCTGCCGCGCGTGCATGCAGCGCTTCGACTATCGCACATCCCTCTTTCCGGAGAACGCGGGAAAACTCGGTCCCATGCGCGCCCGGGCCCAGACGCTCGCAGGGAGAAGACGCCGCGTGTCCATCGCGCCGAGCATGGCCGATGCCACTTTCGCGGACTACCTCGCGGAGCTCGGTCTCGAGCCGGGGGACCTAGACATCCATGCGGTGTTCGACAACAGGCCCGAGCTCCATGGAGTGCTCCAGCTGGGCGTGGCGCCCATCCTGCCCAGAACCACCGAGACCATCGCACAGGCCGAGGGCACCGTCTTCCTGATCCTGCCGTGCCCTCATCACGAACGCATCGTGGAGGATCTGAAGAAGAACTTCCTCGTTCCCGACGAACGCATCATTCACCTGCATCAGAAACCGCGCGGGGCGCAGGGGAGCTGAAGCATGGATTTCCCCCTGGAAAGGCTTCGCGAGGCCGATCCCTTCCTGCACGGCCTCCTGGAATGTCCCGGAGGCTTCGAATCCCAGGTGATCGCCGGCCAGTACGGCGAGTCACGCAGGAACCGGGCCATCCTCGACGGCATCAGCATGTTCCACGAGGAGAAGGGGCGAGGGGCCGCCGTGGCCGGAAGCCTGCCCGCCCTGGAGCGGTTGCTGCGTTCCGGCCTCCTGGAAGGCTACCCGGAGACAACCCTCCTTTGCCCCGACATCGACGAACCGGTCCGGGCGGAAGGCTTCGCCTGGACCTCGGTCGTCGTGCAGCCTCTGTCTGCCCGGCCAGCCGTCCGGGGCATCGTCCGCCTCGATCCCTGCGCGATGCCCCCCGGTGAGGAACGCGTTCTGGGCGTGCCTGCCGATCCCCTCTCCCGCCCGGAGGAGTCGGAGGCCCTGGCTCGGCTGAAGAAGCGCCGCATCGAGGACATCGCGCGGCGCATCGGGAAGGTCTTCCTGCCCGGGCGGACCGTGCTGTTCATGGGCAAGATCGAGTACTTCCAGCAGGGGCGCATCAGCCACGTGTTGCGGCGCAGGGGCCTGCGCACGGTCTTCATGGCCCTGTCCGGCAACGTCGCCAAGGGCAAGGAGGGCAGCTTCGACCTCGTCCTGGACGCAATGGGCAACTACGACATCTTCTTCGAGACGCCCAACCTGTTCGACTTCAACGTCGTCCACATACAGGCCTGGATGAACGAGCACCATGTCGCGGCGGCCGCAGCCTTGCTTTCCAGCCGCCCCGTGGTGGCCCAGTTCAACGACCTGCCCATGTTCTTCCTCCCCCCCGGGGACTACGACGTGGTCTTCGGCGACGGGGCGTACCAGCGGGAAATGACCTCCCTGGGACGGCTGCTGACCCATGCCTCGGGACTGCTCCTGAACACCGAGGAAAGAGCGGCCCGGGAGGCCTTCCTGCGGCTGGTCCCGGACCTCCCGCCCATGATCCGCTTCCATTGCTATCCCCTGGAGGAGTACTTCTCCGACGAACCCTGCCGCGACCCCATGAGCATCGTCTGCCCGGCGACGGTCATCCCTTCCTGCTTCCCCATGTTCGCCTTCGGGGATGGCTACCTTCTGGACATAGCGCGCCGCCACTTCATCCCCCAGGGTTTGAGCCTGCACGTCTACTGCAATCCGCTGAACCAGAGCCGGAGCAGCCCGTTCCTGTGGGACCACCTGACCTATGACAAGACCGAGCCGCTCTTCCACCTGCACGAGGGGTTGCCTCCCGAACGCCTGACGCAGGAAATCGCCACCTACGGATACGGAAGCATCTGCTATCTGTTCGACGGCGTGCGCGTCCTGGCGGAGCACATGGCCACCATCATCCCCTCCAAGGTGTTCACCTACGCCGAGGCGGGCCTGCCCGTGCTCCTGAGCACGCAGTACAAAACGCTGGGCGACTGGCTGGAGGGGTATGGGGCATGCGTGCGCGTCTCCGGCGACGATCTCGAGAGAGGGCTGCGGGACATCCTGGCCGGGCAGGATTACGAGGCGTTGCGCAGAGGCATGCGCCGGTTTCGCGAGGAAAACTCCATGGAACGGCGAATCGACGATCTCCTGCGCCTCTACGATCAGGCCGTCGGGCGCAACGGCCGGAACCGATCCGGCGGAGCGTAGTGCATGCTCACGGTCGTCGGAAACTGCCAAATGCAGAGTCTGCACAGGGAGTTGGGATCCCTTGGAAGTGCGGGGAAGTTCTTCTTCATAAGCTCGACGCATCTCTCTTGTCTTGGTATCGATGAGGTCAAGAGCGACCTGTGGCGCTTTGTGAAGAGAGAGGATCTCGTCGTCTTGATGCGGAACAGGAATATTCTGATCGTTCCGTCGTTGCACGATATCGTCTCCAGTGCGCCCGATGTCTTGGTGTGCAACCTCTTTCACGAATCCCCGCTGTACCGGCATCCGACGCTTGACTACGGCGTCACCGCAGACCTCAACTCCCTGTTCGACTACAAGGAGCTCTACGACTATCTTCACGAGACATTCGAGCCAGCAGACCTGCCCCCGGAAACGTACCTGGAACGCCACCTCGACTTTCTGCGCACCCTGCGTCGCGCTCTGCCTGGATGCAGGATTCTCCTGACCACCCGCATCCCGCACCACCCCTGGTTGACGCCCCGGCCCTGTTCCTGCCTGGCCGCCTGGGAGACCCTCACCCCCGGGATCGGCGACTACATCAGGCGGGCCACGACCGAATGCCGGGTCGAGTGCGTCGACTCCGGTGCGGTGTTCGAGAGGCTGCTCGCGGAGGGCATGGACCTGGACGCGCTCGCGCCGGTGATGCTCAAGGGCGACACGGTTCTGCCCGGGCAGAGCCCCCTTCTGCTTCGCGATGTGGAGCATCTCCGGCCTGTGTTTTTCCGGACGCTCGCCGCGGAGATCGACGCCAGGACCCGGAACGCGACGCACGCCCCGCCGGAGGAGGTCCCGGTGGAGGATGCACGGCCGGCAGACGCCAGAGCGGCATTCTTCGGGGCCCTGGCGGAAGGCGGTCTGCCGTGCCGCCTCCTGCGCGGCTGGGAGCGCTTCGAGGACGCGGAGTCGCTCGTCCTCTCCTACCTGGCCGGGGTCCTGTGCGACCCGGGCGGAGAATACGGGCGCGGCGTCGCGTCCAGGATCCTGATGCTTCACGCGCGCGGGGTTTTCCACAAGGTCGAGTCCGTGGACGTTCTGCTCAGCTGGATGCGGCGCATCGCGGAGAATTTGCGGATCGCCGACAGGCTGGAAGAGTCGGGCGCCCTGCTGCGCCTTGCATGGGAGTGCGACAACAAGAACATGGGCGTTGTCCAGGCGCTCCTGGTCCACTGCCGGAAGACGAAGGACCGCGACCTGTTCTCCAGGATTTCCCGCTCGCCGGCCCTGGATTCCCTCCCCGGCGGCCTTCGGAACGTCCTGTATCAGGAATTGGCCGTGACCAGCCACGAGTTCGGACTGCGCGAGGGGGCCTTCGGGTTCATGGAGCGCATCGAGCTCCCCGCGCGCCACAAGGCCGCGCTGCTGCATGGCGCGCAGGCCGGACGCCTGGGGATCGGCGACGCCCTCGGCGAAGTCGCCGAAATCGTGGTGATCCATACGGCCCCGTGGCTCCTCTTTGAATACTTCATGCAACGGCTTCAGGAGGTCCGTCCGGACGCCGCGGTGAGCCTGCTCACGCCTTTCGAGGCGTCGAACTATGCCGCCTACCTCCCCAGAAGCGTCCATGCCATGCCGAAGGGGCGCTTCGTCTACGAGGTGCATGCAGGCGGCATCGACCCCGGCCTGCTCGAAAAGAGGTTCGATGCGGTGGTGGTTCTCGTCTCCAGCCTCCAGTACCAAGCCTATTCCGACGTATTCAAGCTGGCCGGGAACCTGAAGGCCCGAAGGCATTGCCTGTATCCCATGCACAACGCGTGGATCAGGGAGTTGGCGGACTCGCTCCTGCCCATGCCCTGAACCCCGGACGAACGATCGGTCCATGCAGCACCTCGCGGCCTCCACCCGAACCTTGAACCAGGGCCCACCCCAGTGGGAGACCCTGCTCCTGCACGACGACGGACTGTCGTCGCGGCTGAAAGTCTGGCGCTTCATGGCGCAGCTCGGCCCCGGGGAGGCGAGGAAAACCCTTCCCGTGCCCCTGCCTGCGATTGCCGACGCCCAGGCGCGCGCCGCGGGCGGCGCCCTTCTCCTGGACTGCACGTCCCACGGGCGCCAGCAGTCGCCTGAAGGCCTTGGCATCCCGCGTGTCTCCGAGGACCGTCTGCCGGAACTCCCCCTGCCGGGACAGCGTCCGGCGGGGTGCGCCGGTGTCCGAAGCGGTGTTCTGGAAATGCTCGCCGCCTCGCTGCCTCCCCTGCTGGCTTCCGCCGTGCTGGCCATGGCCGGGCCAGAGGGCTTCGAACCCGACGGGGGAGAGGATGCGGCCGCCCTTTGCCTCGCCCTGAACCATCCCTGCGTCTGCCGACCGGACTCCCTGCTGCGATTCCATGCCGCCCGGGCTCCGCGGGTGCTCCTCTCCGCCGCGGCCCTGTCCAGCACGAAAGCCCCTCGACCTTGGAACGCCGCGCCCCTGGTCGAGGCTCCTCCCGTTCCCGGAGACATCGTCCTCTTCACGGGACGCGACCAGGGGGACGCCGCCCTGCGGGGAATCCTCTACAACCACCCCGGGGCGGTGTTCCTGGATGCACCTTGCCACTGGCCTTCCTGGGGGCTGGACGAGGCCTGCGAGGAGCTCTTCGCCTGGCCGGGCCCCGTGCACTTCATCGGACTCGGCGTGTTCTTCCTGCGCATGCTTGCAAGCCCCGCCTTCGCGCCGGACCGGCCCGGACTGTACCTGGACAACTCCCCCCGCAAGACGGGAGCCTTGCTCGGGGGCAGGAGAGTCGTCCGGCCGGGCCATTTCTGGCCCGGAGACGCCCCGGCCGGGGGGGCGCTCATGGTTGCCGCGCCGCACAGCGACGAACTGCTCGCGACAGCCCTGTCCCTTGCTCCTCCGGATCTGCCGGTGGCCGTGCTCCGCCAGGAGGCCTGGAACCGCTATGGCATTCACTGGGCGCGCGGGCCGCGCCTTGCGGCGACCCGGGGTGTGGCCCATCCAGGAGGCGTGACGCCCCCCGCCCAGGCCAACCCCTTCGGACGGCTGGGCGGGCAGCTCGTCCCGGTTCTCGTGTTCCACCCCAAGGAGTGCGCCCTCGACACCCTCGTGGAGGTCACAGCCCTGATCAAGGCCCTGGGATTCCAGGCCGTGACCTATGAAGACCTGGCATGCTTCGTTTCGGGAGGAGCGCTTCCCCCCAGGCCCATCCTGCTCGATGTCGACCACGCCGGGGCCTGCGTCGGCAGTCGCATGGCCCCTCTCTTCGAACGCTCCGGGCTCAGGGCCACCCTGTTCGTGGACACTCGCCGCGTCGAGTCCTGGACCATGCGCGGTTTTCCCTTCCAGGAGCGACCCGTCATGACCTGGGACGAAATCGCCTCTCTCGCGGGCAGGGGCTGGCATATCGGCGCCCATACCCACACCCACCCCGAACTCGCGAAGGTCGGGCCGGACCGGCTCGCGCGGGTTCTGGCCCGGGAGGCCGAAACCTCGGACGCCATTCTGGAGGACCGGCTCGGGCTCACGCCCCGGGATTTCGCCTACACCGACTCCTTCTGGGACCCCCTGGCCGATGCCGTCGTGCGCGAGAGATACCGTTTCGCCCGGATCTGGATCAACGGCGAAACCCTCGATTCCCTGGACGGCCCCCTGCCGCTGGCGCGGCTGGACGCGGAGCCGGGCTACCTCAACGCGCACACGCCCGCCCACCGGATCCCCGGCATGTCGGTCTCTCGGCTCCTTTCCGTGCCCTGGGGCCTGGAACGATTCCTGCTAAGAGCCCTTGAGCCAGACGGGAGAACCCTTGTGGCCGAGACACCCGACGAAATCGTAAAGCATGAGGAGTCCCAGCGATGAAGCTCCCCTCGAGAAGCCTTGAACGACTCGGCGGGCTCAGGGCCGTGCCCGCCTTGGTCCGTTACATCCTGCTCTTTCCCCTTGCCCTGCACGCTCGCCTGCGGTTCCGGCGCGGCTGGAGGAAAGGGCTTCCGCCGGCTGGCGGAAGCGAGCCTGCCCGGGGGGCCTGACCGATGAAGATCCTGGGAATATCCTGTCACTACCACGACTCCGCAGCCGTGGCCCTGGAGGATGGTGTCGTTCGATTCGCCATGCACGAGGAGCGGTTGAGCCGACGAAAGCACGACAGCGGTTTCCCGAGCCTCGCCCTGGCCCGGGCGCTGGAATTCTGCGGGTGGGACATCCGCGAGGTGGACCGCATCGCCTTCTACGAGCGCCCCGGCGTCAAGCTGGATCGGCTGCGCCGACAGGTGCTCCTGGACTGGCCGCGTTCCTTCGAACTCTTCCGCAAGCGCCTGCCCGCCTTCGAGGCGGACAAGTTCGACATTGCCCGCGTCGTCCGCCGCAAGCTGGGCTACAGCGGGGACATCGTCTGCCACGAGCACCACCAGTCCCATGCGGCGGCCTCCTTCTTCACCTCCCCGTTCGAGGAGGCGCTCGTCCTGACCATCGACGGCGTCGGCGAATGGGATTGCCTCGGCCTCTTCGAGGGGAGGGGCAACTCCCTGCGAAAGCTCGCCAGCGTTGGCTACCCCGACTCCCTGGGACTCTTCTATTCGGTCTTCACGCGCTACCTGGGCTTTCGGGTCAACTCCGGGGAGTTCAAGGTCATGGGAATGGCCTGCTACGGCAAACCCGTCCATCTGGAGCTTCTCCTCTCCAAGGTGCTCCGGTTGATGCCGGACGGTTCATTCCAGCTCAACCGGGCCTGCTTCAACTTCAGCAGCGATGTCTGCCATTGGACCCCGAAGTTGGAGCGCGTCCTGGGCATC
>NZ_JBZVFJ010000088.1:0-16473 GCF_058402725.1 Fundidesulfovibrio sp.
CCTGGGCATGACGCGCCGCTACTTCAGCCTGGTGAAGTACCGCGTGCTGGACTGGAAGCAGACCGGTTGCGAAGACCCCCTGGCCGAGGCCACCGTGATGGTCCAGGTGGGCGGACACGTGGAGCACACGGCCGCCGTGGGCCTTGGCCCCGTGAACGCGCTGGACAACTCCCTGCGCAAGGCCCTGGCGCGGTTCTACCCCAAGATCAACGAGATCAGGCTGCTGGACTTCAAGGTGCGCGTGCTCAACTCGAAAACCAAGCACGACTCGGGCACGGCGTCCCACGTGCGCGTGCTCATCACCACCGGCGACCAGACCGACACCTGGACCACCGTGGGCGTCTCCCACAACATCATCCAGGCCAGCTGGCAGGCCCTGGAAGACGCGGTGAACTACAAGCTGGTGATGGAAGACAAGAAGAAGCAGGGGAAGTGCTGAGGCATTCCCTCACTGGGGTTTCGGCGTAACGGTCTCGTTCATCTCCAGGAACGTCAGGACGATGCGGGCGAATTCCGCAGGGGCCTCGAACTGGAGGTGGTGGGTTCCGTTCTTGAACTGGACGAGCCATGCCCCGGGGATCAGGCCGGCCAGGGTCCTGGAGCTTTCCACGCCCACCACGTTGTCCGCCGTCCCCACCAGCAGCATGACCTGATTGCGGATCAGGGGCATCTTGTCCAGGGGAGCCTGCCAACCCATCGCCGCCTCGAGTTGCTTCCTGATGGTGGGATTGTCGGGCAGGGCGATGGTCTTGAACGCCGCCGCCACCGCCTTGCCGTCGATGGACGTGGCGTGGATCACGGCCTTGTTCACCCGCTCCGGAGAAGAGAGAAGCAGGTTCTGCGTGGTGACGCTGGACTGGGAATAGCCCAATACGTTCGTCTTCTGGACGCCCAGGGCGTCGAGCAGGCTGATCGCGTCCTGGGCGAAGAGCTTGTAGGAGAAGGGCTCGCCGTTGTCCGTGGTGTACCCCATGCCCCGGTTGTCCATGAGGATCAGCTGGTATTTCCCGGAGGCCTCGGCGATGAATTCGGGGGTCCAGCGCTCCATGGTGCAGCCGAGCCCCGTGAGCAGCAACAGCGGCTCCCCGGAGCCGATCAGCTTGTATCCGATTTTGATCCCGTTCCCTTCCACCTGGTAGATGGCGCGGCCCTGGGCATCCACGGCCGTCTGTTCGCCCACGGGCGAGACATCCTTGGCCGATGCCGCGGAAACAGCGGCAAAAAACGTCAGGAGAAGCGCGGCCACGATCCGGACGCCGGTTTTCCTCACGGCCAACTCCTCGGATGGGGATCCGGCGTTCATCACAAACCCTCCACGAACCCAACGCACCGCCTCGCCACCTCGTCCTTGGTCTCCTGGTGCGTCGTCAGGATATGGCGCGAGGTCACGCGCTCGTCGATGCGCAGCACCACGGCCTCGCGCGTTTTGGAGCCCGCCTTGCCCACGATCTCCCACAGGTTTTCCATGGGCACCTTGGTGTCGCCCAGGGCGTGAAGGGCCAGCAGCGGGGCCGTCACCTTGCCCAGGCCGCGCCGGACCTGGCGCAGGCCCTCTTCCAGCGAGGCCAGGGCGTGCAGGCCGGTGCTCGTCTCGTAGCCCTGCCAGGGGGCGATGCGGCGCGACTCCTCCTTGCGAGCGGCGTTGGGCCATACGGGCCGCCAGCGGCGCAACAGCGAGAGCAGGGGCAGCCGCCAGTCCGTGGCCGCAGGGGGCCAGAAGCGGTAGAGGAACACCGGCGAGGCGATGGCGACCACGGCGGCGGGCCGGTAGCGCTGGGCCAAGGCCAGGGAAAGGCTCCCGCCCATGGAGAGCCCCAACACGGCCACGCGGCCGTGTTCGCGCTCCAGGGCCTCGTATTCGCGGGCGGCGCATCCCAGCCAGTCCGGCCAGCCGGTGCGGTTCCAGGCCTCCACGGACTCGCCGTGGCCCGGCAACAGGGGCGTGCGCACGGAAAACCCCCTGGCCGAAAGGGCCTCGGCCAGGGGGAGCATCTCGAAGGGTTCGCCGCCGAACCCGTGCAGGAGCAGGCAGGCGGGGCGCGTCACGGGATCAGCCCTTGGGGGCTTCCATCCCGGCGATCACCTCCATGAGCACGCCCGTCACCTTCTCCGCGTTCTGCTTGAAGATGTGCAGGATGTCCTCCCAGGTGACGGGGGGTTCGTCGGTCTTCCAGCAGTCGTAGTCGGTGGACATGGCCACGGCGGCGTAGGGGATGCCCGCTTCGGCGGCCAGGATGGCCTCGGTGGCGATGCTCATGTTGATCACGTCCGCGCCCCACTGGCGGAACATGTTGGATTCCGCGCGGGTGGAGAAGCGCGGGCCTTCGATGGTCACCACGGTGCCGGTGGGGTGGTGGCTGTAGCCGAACTTGGCGCAGGCCGCGATGAGCCTGTCGCGCAGGTTCTGGTCGAAGGGGTCGGCCATGGGCGTGTGCACGGGGCAATGGGGCTCGAAACGCTCGTGGAAGGTGAGGGGGCGCAGGCGGGTGAAGTCGATGAACTGGTCGAGCACCACCAGGTCGCCGCGCTTGATCTCGGCCTTGAGCGAGCCCACGGCCGTGGTGGCCAGGATGTGGGTGCATCCGGCGGCCTTGAGGGCCAGGATGTTGCCCCGGTAGTTCACGAAGGTGGGGGGGCAGGTGTGGCCCCGGCCGTGGCGGGCCAGCAGCACCACGTCGCGGCCCTTGATGGTTCCCTGGCGCAGGGTGGAGTTGGGTTTGCCGTAGGGGGTGTCCGCCTCGAAATCCCGGGGGTTTTCAAGGATGTCGGGGTTGTCCAGGCCGCTGCCGCCGATGATGCCTATCTTCATGTCGCTTGCGGGTTCCCTCGCCGGGGCGAGCCCCGGCTGCTTGAACTGTCGGGCCGGGGCCGTTCAGCTGATCTGGATGATGGAGTCCAGCGGCAGGCCGTTGAGCTTGTCGCGGCCGTTGAGGAAGCAAAGCTCCACCAGGATGCCGATGCCCACGATCTCGGCCTCGAAATTCTTCATCAACTCGAGCATGCCCGTAAGGGTGCCGCCGGTGGCCAGCACGTCGTCGATCACCAGGACCTTCTCGCCGTGCAGCAGGGCGTCCTCGTGCATGCAGAGGGTATCTGTGCCGTACTCCAGGTCGTAGGTGACGGAGGCGGTCTTCCAGGGGAGCTTGCCCGGTTTGCGCACTGGAACGAAGCCGATGCCCAGCCTGTAGGCCAGGGCCGCCCCGAAGATGAAGCCGCGCGCCTCGGCGCAGACCACCTTGGTGGCGCCCTTGTCGGCGAAGCGCTCGGCGAAGGTGTCGATGGCTTTGCGGAAGGCCGCGCCGTCGCCCAGCAGCGGGGTGATGTCGAAGAAGAGGATGCCCGGCTTGGGCACGTCGGGAATTTCCCGTAACAAGGCGCGAAGATCCATGACAGCTCTCCTGGGGTGATGTCGAAACCATCCTGGCGCTACGTGAAAGCCGCCCATTCGTCAAGCCATGACCGGGCATCATCTTGAAAGCTATGGACAATCCGGAATGCGTGCGCAAGCGCTTGACTTCACGGGGGCAAGCGGGCTCAATCGGGGTGATGGAACACCCAACGCCACCTGCCCCCGCCGACCTGCTGCTGCGCGCCGGAATGCTCGTCACCCAGGACGGGGAGCGCCGCGTCCTTGAGGACGCGGGCCTGGCCGTGAAGGACGGCGCCGTCACCGCCGCAGGCCCCTGGAGCGCGCTGGCGGGCACGCCCGCCCGGGAGTTCCTGGACTGCTCCGGCGACATGGTGCTGCCGGGCCTCGTCAACGCCCACACCCACGCGGCCATGACCGTGTTCCGGGGCCTGGGGGACGACCTGCCGCTCATGGAGTGGCTCTCCGGGCGCATCTGGCCCGCCGAGGCCCGGCTCTCGGCGGAGATCGTGGAGATCGGCGCGACGCTGGCCTGCGCCGAGATGCTGGCCGGGGGGACCACCACCTTCAACGACCAGTACATCTTCGCCCGGGACGTTGCCCGGGCCGTTCATGCGGCCGGAATGCGCTGCGTGCTGGGCGAGGGCGTCTTCGACACCCCCAACGCCTCCTACGCAACCATGGACCAGGCCTTCGAGCGCGTGGCCGCCCTTAAGGACTCCTGCCGGGACAAGCCGCTGCTCACGCCCTGCCTGGTGGCCCACTCGGTCTACGCCACCGGGCATGAAACGCTCAAGCGTCTGGCCGCGATGCGCCGCGCATCGGGAGGCATCCTCACCCTGCACGCCGCGGAGAACGCCCAGGAAACGGCCCTGTGCCTGGAGCGCTTCGGCGCAAGCCCCCTGGCCGTGCTGGACCGGCTGGGGATTCTGGAACCGGGACTGCTCCTGGCCCACTGCGTGCAAGTCGACGAGGCCGAGGCGATGCTCCTGGCGGAGCGGGGCGTTGCCGTGGCCCACTGCCCGCGCAGCAACATGAAGCTGGCCTCGGGCATGGCTCCCGTAGCGGCCATGCGCCGCGCCGGGGTGCGCATGGGCCTGGGCACGGACGGAGCGGCCAGCAACAACGGCCTGAACATGTTCTCCGAGATGGGCGCGGCGGCCCTCTTGGCCAAGGTCCGCGAGGGCGACCCCACCGCCCTGCCCGCCCGCGACGTGCTGGACATGGCCACCCGCGAGGGCGCGGCGGCCCTGGGCCTGGACAACGTGGGCGCGCTGGCCCCCGGCATGCAGGCCGACCTGATCGCCCTGCGCCGCGACCACCCGGCCCTCCAGCCCGGATTCGATCCCGTCTCGGACCTGGTCTACGCCGCCCACGGCGCGCCCGTGCGCCTAACAATGGCGGCCGGACGCCTGCTCTACAAGGACGGCCGCCATCTGACCATCGACCGCCGCGAACTGGACCTCGCGCTGGAAGGCGTGCGGCGGTGGGCGCGCAGGGGTTGACAGAAACCGCCGAATGATGAAAAGGATCGCGGTTCCCAGCGACACGAATCGTATCGCCCGTCAGGGCGTCAACGGAGGATGATTCCATGAGCTACGTGGTCAACGGCGTCGAGTGCCTGCCCATCGTCGAGAAGTGCGAGGGCTGCGAGCGCGCCAAGGAAGTGGAAGGCGCCAAGTACTGCACCAGCTACCCCCAGCCGGAACGCAAATGGTCCCACGGGGTGTGCAACTTCGCCACCCACGTGAAGGCCGAGAAGGACAAGACCGGCAAGGTCAAGGTGAACCCCCTCAAGGCCTCCAAGCGCGCCGCGCGCGGCCGCTAACCCGCGGTTTCGGGCGGGAGCTTCGGCTCCCGCCTTTTTTTCCAGCCGCCTTGCCAACAGCGCGTCCGAGGGGATAGGATCGCCCGGCGATCCATATTCCGCATTCTTCGGAGATTTCCATGCCCGCCGAACTGCTTCGCTCCATCGCCGCCTCGCGAGACGTCGTGGTGAATCTGCAACGCGCCATGGTGGCCATCCCCGCCGTGGGGCCGGACAACGGCGGTCACGGCGAGCGCGCCAAGGCCGACTTCATGCTCGGCTGGCTTGCGGAGCACGGCATCACCGACGTGGAGGAGTTCCGCGCCCCGGACAAGCGCGTGCCCTGCGGCCACCGCCCCAGCATCAAGGCCGTGGTGCCGGGGAAAGACGCCTCGCGCACCCTCTGGGTGATATCCCACCTGGACGTGGTGCCCCCCGGCGACCCCACCCTCTGGACCGGCGACCCCTTCGAGATGGTCCTGGACGGCGAGACCATGGTGGGCCGGGGCGTGGAGGACAACCACCAGGGCGTTGTTGCCTCCCTGCTGGTGGCCAAGGGCATGGTGGAACTGGGGATCACCCCGCCCGTGAACTACGGCGTGCTCCTCGTGGCCGACGAGGAGAACGGCTCCAAGTACGGCCTGGACTGGCTCCTCAAAAACCACCCGGAACTCTTCGGCGGCAACGACCTCTACATCATCCCGGATTTCGGCATCCCGTCCTCGGAGATGGTGGAGGTGGCCGAGAAGAGCATGCTCTGGCTCAAGATCACGCTCTCGGGCAAGCAGTGCCACGCATCCTCCCCCGAAGAGGGCGTGAACACCCTGGTGGCCAGCGCGGCCCTCATCCTGCGCCTGACCAAGCTCCACGACCGCTTCCCGGCCGTGAACGAACTCTTCAAGCCCGCCAACTCCACGTTCCAGCCCACCAAGAAAGAGGCCAACGTGGAGAACGTGAACACCATCCCCGGCCGCGACGTGTTCTACATGGACTGCCGCGTGCTGCCCCAGTACGACCTCGACGACGTGCTCGAGGCCGTCTACGAGATGGGCCGCGAGATCTGCCAGTCCTACGGCGTCACCGCCCAGTACGACCTGGTGCAGAAGGAGCAAGCCGCCCCGGCCACGCCCAAGGACGCCCCGGTGGTGCGGCGCGTGCTGCGCGCGGTGAAGGAGGTCTACGGCGGCAACCCCCGGCCCATGGGCGTGGGCGGAGGCACCGTGGCCGCCTACCTGCGCCGCGCGGGGCTCGACGCCGTGGTCTGGGCCACCTGGACCCCCAACGCCCACCAGCCCAACGAGCGCTCCCTGATCAAGAACAACATCGGGGACGCCCAGGTGATCGCCCGGGCGCTCTTCGACGAGCAGGACTAGGCGCACAGGGCCGCCCCAACGGCCCCGCGCCACGCCGCCATGCCAGAGAGCCCCCTCCCCCCGGCCGGTCCGCCCATGGCCAAGCGCCCCTTCCCGGAGCGCTTCGACCTGGTGGTGGTGGGCGCGGGCCACGCGGGCTGCGAGGCCGCCATGGCCGCCTCCCGCCTGGGCCTGGACACCCTGCTCCTGACCCTCAACGTAGACCGCATCGGCCACCTCTCCTGCAACCCCGCCATCGGCGGCGTGGCCAAGGGCCACATGGTCAAGGAGATCGACGCCCTGGGCGGCATGATGGGCCTGTGGGCCGACGAGGCGGGCATCCAGTTCCGCAGGCTCAACACCCGCAAGGGCCCCGCCGTGCGCGCCACAAGAGCCCAGATCGACCGGGACGTATACCCCCGCGTGGTGCAGCGCGACCTCTTCGCCCGCGAAAACCTCTGGATCCGCCAGGACACCGCCACCGCCGTGCTCACGAAGGACGGACGGGCCTCCGGCGTTGCCACGGCCCTGGGCGAGACGCACCCCGCCCGGGCGGTGCTGCTCACCACGGGCACGTTCCTCATGGGGCTCATCCATGTGGGGCTCACCAACTTTCCCGGCGGCCGCCTGGGCGACCCGGCCGCCCAGGGGCTCTCGGCCAGCCTGACGGCCCTGGGCATCCGCCTGGGGCGCCTCAAGACCGGCACCACGCCCCGGCTGCTCAAGGATTCCGTGGACTTCTCGCGGATGCAGATCCAGCCCGGAGACGACCCGCCCGAGCCCTTCAGCTTCCTCAACCGGAGCGTGCCCCTGCCCCAGGTCCCCTGCTGGCTCACCCACACCAACGAGGCCGCCCACGAGGCCATCCGCGCCGGGTTCGACCGCTCCCCCATGTTCACCGGCGTGATCAGGGGCACGGGGGCGCGCTACTGCCCCTCCATAGAGGACAAGGTGGCCCGCTTCCCCGAGAAGGAGCGGCATCAGATTTTCGTGGAGCCAGAGGGCCTGTCGAGCCCCGAGGTCTATCCCAACGGCATCCCCACCAGCCTGCCCCTGGACGTGCAGAAGGCCATGCTGGCCTGCATCCCGGGCCTGGAAAAGGCCCAGATCGTGCGCCCGGGCTACGCCATCGAATACGACTACGCCAACCCCGAGCAGCTCTCCCCCGCCCTGGAGGCCAAGGCCCTGCCAGGTCTCTGGATGGCCGGGCAGATCAACGGAACCTCGGGCTACGAGGAGGCGGCCGCCCAGGGCCTCTGGGCCGCCCTGAACGTCTCCCAGGCCCTGCGCGGCGAGGCCCCCTTCCTGCCCCGGCGCGACGAATCCTACATCGCGGTGCTCGTGGACGACCTGACCACCAAGGGCGCCACCGAGCCCTACCGCATGTTCACCTCCCGGGCCGAGCACCGCCTGCTCCTGCGCGAGGGCAACGCCGACGAGCGGCTCACCCCCGCCGGGCGCGCCCTGGGCCTGGTGGACGACGCCCGCTGGCAGGCCTGGCGCGCCAAGGAGGAGTCCCTGCGCCGCTGCATCGAGGGCCTGGAGGCCGTGCGCGTGCGCCCCGACGCCGCCACCCGCGAGCTTCTGGCCGCCGCCGGGGCCGCCGCTCCCGGCAAGAACGTGGCCCTGGCCGACATCCTGCGCCAGCCCGCCGTGGAGATCGAATCCCTGGCCGCCCTGTGGCCCTCCCTGGCGGAGTTCGCCCCCGGCGTGCTCCAGGAGGCCCAGTGCCGCGTGAAGTACGCGGGCTACCTCAAGCGCCAGGAGGAGACGGCGGGACGCCTGGCCGGCATGGAATCTGTGGCGCTCCCGGCGGACTTGGAGTATCGGGAGGTCGCGGGGCTCTCCAACGAGGTGGTGGAGAAACTTGGCCGCACGAGACCCCTGACCCTGGGCCAGGCCGGGCGCATTTCGGGGATCACCCCCGCCTCCCTGGCCTGTCTGGAAATCCACCTCAAGAAGCTCAAGCGGTCATGACCGAGGGGTTCGGCGTGCTGGACATTCCGCGCTTCGATGCCGCACTGGAAGATTTCTTCTCCCGGATGTTCGAGGACATCCTGGCCGGGCGCGTCACCCTGGAATCCGTGCTGCTGGTGGTGGCCTTTTTCGGGGCCTTCGCCGGGCTCACCACGCTGGCCTTCGTCTTCTCCAAGCAGCCCAAGGAGGTGATGCTGGAGAAGCCCATCACCTGGATCACGGGCTACGGCCAGATCATGGAGCTGCTCGACGCCGCCGTGGGCCAGCGCAGCAAGGTCCGCGTGAGCTTCCACCGCGACCTGGGGGCGGCGCGCTCCTCCGACGGCACGCTCCTGGAGGCGGGCAAGGACGGCCTAGTCCTGGAGATGTCCTCCCTCCGCGCCATCAACCCTGCCTGGGTGGGCCGCACGCTGGAGCTCTCCTTCCGGCTGCGCATGCCCGACAACCCCAAGCTCCTCTCCACGTTCTCCTTCATCGCCGAAATCACCGGCTACGAGCAGCTGCCCGACGACGTGCTCCTGCTCAAGCTCTCGCGGCCCCTGCGCCTGGAACTCAACCAGAACCGCATGCACCTGCGCGTGGAGCCCCCGGACAAATACGTGCGCACCTTCCGTCTCTGGGCCGAGGACCACATGCCCCGGCGCTCCGACCTCCACGACCCCGACCACTGGGGCGAGCCCACCTACTCCTGGACCTACGGCGAGGAGAACGCGGTGAAGCTCGTGAACATCTCCGGCGGCGGCGTGCGCGTGGAGATCTCCCCGGCAGCGCTGCGGACCGTGGACAACAAGATCACCGTGAACCAGCACTACTACGCCCAGCTCACCGTGGCCGCCCCGGACTTCTCGGGCTTCGCCACCCACTATGTGACCCTGCGCGTGCTCAAGTGCTTCGACGACTGCGACTCCAGGAGCAAACTCTCCCTGGGCATGGCCTTCGCCACGGTGGGCGTCCCCAACGATCCGCCCCTGACGGGACTGCGCTGGCGCACCGTCAGCCGCGATTTCGGCGTGCGCGAGATCGACGACTGGGCCTACGAGCTGCACCTGGAATTGTATCGTAACAAAGGCATCGCATAGTCCGGCCCGCCGGGCCGTCGGGTGGCGCACCGTGCGCCAGGCCCCGCAGGTTGTCGGCCCCGTCGCCTTCGGCGGCGAAACCGACTGAACGCATCCTGGAGAAGGGCGGCGATCCGCCCGCGAGCGGCTCTCGCGGACCCCGGAGACCGCCAGCAAACGCCGTCCGGCCGACCGGCCGGGACGCAAACAGGGAGGACCACGTTGGAAGAAGGACCGGAAGGACGATTCTGGAGTCTGTTCACACGCCTGTTCAAGGGGCGCGACGACCTGCCCCTGGCGGAACTCATCGAGTCGGCCCAGCAGGACGGCGAGATCAAGCCCGAAGACGCTCTGGTGCTGCTCAAGGTGCTCAAGCTGGGCGAAAAGCAGGTGGCCGACATCATGGTGACGCGCACGGACATGGTCTGCGCGGACGAGGAGGACGGCGTCGCCGAGGTCACGCGGCTCATCGTGGAGCACGGCCATTCGCGCATCCCCGTCTACCGCGAAAACCGCGACCACATCCTGGGCGTTGTCCACGCCAAGGATCTGCTGCGTTTCCTCATGGACGCCAGCGCCCCCCCGCCGCCCCTGGCCCGGGTGATGCGCAAGCCCCTCTACATCCCCGAGACCAAGAACCTGCGCGAGATGCTCGCCGAGTTCCAGCGCGCGCGCATCCACATCGCCGTGGCCCTGGACGAATACGGCGGCACGTCCGGACTGGTCACCCTCGAGGACGTGCTCGAAGAAATCGTGGGAGAGATCGAGGACGAACACGATCCCACGCGCCCCGCCGAATTCCAGGAACTGGAGAACGGCAGCTACCGCTTCCACGGCCGCTTCCCCCTGGAGGAGCTGGCCGACCGCTTCGGCATCGAATTGCTCTCCGACCAGGTGGAAACCCTGGGCGGCTACCTCTCCGACCTGGCCGGACGCGTGCCCAGGCCCGGAGAATCCTTCGAAGCCGCCGGACGTCGCTTCACCGTTGTGGAGGCCGACCGCCGCCAGGTGCGCTGGGTGCTGGCCGAACCGCTCCCCGAAGAACCAGGGGGCGACGAACTCCCCGCCTGACGCGGCGGGGCGCGCCAACCATGTCCCCGCCCGGCCCCGCCGGGCGCGAGGGGCCTGCCCCCAGGCCCACCAACCCTCCCAACACGGCCCGGCTTCCATGACCGCCCTTTTCCGCTCCGTTTCGCACCGCGCCCCCGCGCCCTGGGGCCTCATCCTCCTGGGGGCCCTGGCCTCCTTCCTGGGGTTCGCCAACCCCCTGCTGCGCGTGCCCCCGGCCATCCTGGCCTGGCCCCTGGTCCTGGCGCTCCTGGCCCGGCGCGCGCCCTCGGGCCGCGCGGCCTTGTTCCACGGCTGGCTCTGCGGCGCCCTGGCGGCCTCGTCCAGCCTCTACTGGATCGCCCTGCCCGTCCACGACTACGGCTACCTGCCCTGGGTGCTGGCCGTGCCCTGCCCCCTGCTGATGGGTGCGGTTCTCGGCGGCTACCCGGCCCTCTTCTGCTGGGCCCTGCGCACGGTCGGCGGACGTTTCGGCCCCCTGGCCCTGGGCCTCTTCGCGGGCCTGGCCTGGACGGGCCTGGAGACGGCGCGCGGCTGGCTCTTTTCGGGCTTCCCCTGGCTCCAGCTGGCCGGGGCCTTCGCCCCATGGCCTGCGG
Source organism: Fundidesulfovibrio sp. (assembly GCF_058402725.1). NCBI lineage: Bacteria > Pseudomonadati > Thermodesulfobacteriota > Desulfovibrionia > Desulfovibrionales > Desulfovibrionaceae > Fundidesulfovibrio > Fundidesulfovibrio sp. Next base: position 11,226 of record NZ_JBZVFJ010000088.1, read on the forward strand.
CCATCCAGGGCCTGGCCCTGATGGGGGCCTACGCCTTCTCGGGCCTTGTGGCGGCCTGCGGCGTCTGGCTGGCCGGGCCGGGCTGGCGGCCTCGCCTGGCGGCCTGCGCCGTGGTGGGCCTCGCGGCGGCCTACGGCCCCTGGGCGCTGGAGCGCCCCCTGGCCGAGGAGGGCCGCTTCGCCGCCGCCATGATCCAGGGCAACGTGGACCAGGCCCGCAAGTGGGACGAAGAGTCCCTGGGACGCACCCTGGGCGAATACGAAAACCTCACGCGCTCGGTGCTGGGAACGCGCCCCGAGGTGGTGCTGTGGCCCGAGACGGCCCTGACCTTCTTCCCAGAGGAGACCTCGCCCCAGAGCGACCGGGTGCTCCGCTTCGCCCGGGAGATCGGCGTGCCCCTGGTGACCGGCGCGCCCGGCTTCGATCGCGCCCGGGGGAAGCTTCGCATCTACAACCGGGCCTTCCTGGTCACGGTCAAGGGCCTGGAGGCCCACTACGACAAGGAGCACCTGGTGCCCTTCGGGGAGTACGCCCCCTTCGGGGAGGACATCCCCCTGCTCTCGTCGCTCCTGCAGGGCGTGGGCGGCTTCACGCCCGGGCGTGCCACTGCCCCTCTGCGCAGCGGCCGCCTTGCCATGGGCATGCTCATCTGCTATGAGTCGATCTTTCCGGAACTCGCCCAGGAGCGCGTGGCCATGGGGGCCAACGTCCTGGTGAACATCTCCAACGACGCCTGGTTCGGCCGCTCCGCAGCCCCCAGGCAACACCTGGAGCTGGCGACCCTCCGGGCCGTCGAGCAGGGGCGCTACCTCTTGCGCGCCACCAACACCGGCTACACAGCCCTGCTCGATCCCCGAGGCCGCGTTTCGAGCGAGACGGCCCTCTTCCAGGAAGCGGCCGCCGCCGTCTCCGGCGTGGGCTTGATCACGGCAACAACCCTTTACCACCGTCTGCACGGGCTGATCGAAGGGGCGGCCCTGGCCGCCGCGCTGGTCATGCTGGTGTGGGCGATGGTCACCCGGCCGCGAGACGGCCAGACGAGCACATGGCACTGCTGCAATACCCCGAACTGAGGACCCAGGCCAAAGAACTCCAGGACCAGTACGACTCGCTCTGGGGGCGTCTTTGACGTGGGCGGCAAGACCGCTCGCCTGGCGGCCATCGAGGTCGAGATCTCCAAGCCCGACGCCTGGCAGAACCCGGAGCGCATGACGCCCTTCCTGCGCGAAAAGTCCGACCTCACCGCCAAGGTGGAGCGCTGCGAAACCCTCCAGAAGGCCCGGGAAGACCTGGACGAATGGCTCGCCATGGCCCAGGAGGACCAGAACCCCGAGGTGCTCCAGGAACTCTCCGGACAGCTCGCCACCCTGGGCGCGCTGGTGCAGGAGGCCGAACTGGCCACCCTGCTCTCCGGCCCCGAGGACGCCTCCGGCGCCATCCTGGAAATCCATCCCGGAGCGGGAGGCACCGAAGCCCAGGACTGGGCCGAGATGCTCCTGCGCCTCTACCGCCGCTGGTGCGAGCGCCACAGCTTCTCCGTGGACGAGTTGGACTTCCTGCCCGGCGACGAGGCCGGGGTGAAATCCGTGACGCTCCAGGTGAACGGACCCTACGCCTACGGTTTCCTCAAGGCCGAGAAGGGCATCCATCGCCTGATCCGCATATCGCCTTTCGATTCCTCCGGCCGCCGCCACACCTCCTTCGCCTCCGTGGACGTCTACCCCGACGCGGGCGCGGACATCCAGATCGAGGTCAAGGACGAGGACATCCGCGTGGACGTGTTCCGCGCCAGCGGCCCCGGCGGCCAGCACGTCAACAAGACAAGCTCGGCCATACGCATCACGCACATGCCCTCGGGCATCGTGGTGCAGTGCCAGAACGAAAAGAGCCAGCACCGCAACCGCGAATCAGCCATGAAGGTGCTCAAGGCCCGCCTCTACGATCAGGAGCTTGGCAAGCAGCAGGCCCTGCGCCAGGCCGAATACCAGGCCAAGGACGCCATCGGCTTCGGCAGCCAGATCCGCACCTACACGCTCCAGCCCTACCGCCTGGTCAAGGACCACCGCACCGGCTGCGATGCGGGCGACGTGGAGGCCGTGCTCGACGGCGACATCGACACCTTCATCCGACAGTACCTGCTGCACTACCATGCCTGAGCCAGGCCATCCCCCGACCCTCGACGCCTCCCAGGCAGACCTCATGGCCGAAATTTCGCGCCTGCGGGACGAACTGGTGCGCCGGGCCGGGGAGACGCCGGGCGAGTGCCCCCAGGGCCTCGTGATCGCCCGGATGTGCGCCGGGCTCACCCTGGTCCAGTGGGAAGAGATCGCCCGCGAGGGCCACTTCCTCCAGTGGCTGGCCCTTCCCGCCTGCGGCGACGCCACGCCCCACCTGGAGCGCATCCAGCGCACCCTCGAGGAGCTTGCCCACCAGACCCGGCAGGACCCCCTCACCGGCCTGGCCAACCGCCGCGCCTTCGAACGCAACCTGAAGATGGAACTCGACCGCGCCTACCGGGGCGGCACCCCCGTCTCCCTCGCCATCCTCGACCTGGACGACTTCAAGGCCGTCAACGACCGCTTCGGCCACCCCTGCGGCGACCGCGTGCTCCTCTCCCTGGCCGGTGCGCTCCTGGGCCACAAGCGCACCTACGACATGGCCGCGCGCATCGGCGGCGAGGAGTTCGCCCTGGTGCTGCCCGGCTCCGGGCTGACCCAAGCCGAGACCACCCTGGAACGCATCCTCCAGGAGATCCGCCAGCGCAAGGTGGTCTGCGACGGGGTTGAGCCTGCCGTGGGCGTCACCTGTTCGGCGGGGGTGGTGTGCACCAAGGGACGCGCGCCCGTGTCGGTGGAGCAGTTCGTGAGCCTGGCCGACAAGGCCCTCTACGAGGCCAAGCGCCAGGGCAAGGACAGGCTGGTCAAGGCCCCCATCCCCGACCTCTTCGAGACCTCCAGGGCCACGCTGGTGCACGCCCAGGAGAAGAAATTCCTCTTCACGGGACCAGACACATGAGCCAAGAAAGCGTCAATCCGCGCTCCACGCTGAGCCTTTCCATCCTCTCGGGCAAGGGCGGGGTCGGGAAGACGAACCTGACCCTCAATCTGGCCTACGCCCTCTACCGGGCCAACCACAAGATGCTCGTCATGGACTTCGACGTGGGCCTGGCCAACGTGGACGTGCTCCTGGGCATCTCCCCCGAGAAGACCCTCCAGGACCTGCTGCGCCCGGGCGTAATGCCCCGCGACGTGGTGGCCGCCGTGGAGCCCGGAGGGTTCGACTTCCTCCCCGCGGCCAGCGGCGTGCCCGAGCTTCTGGAACTCGACGAGGACATGCGCGGCCAGGTGTTCGACAAGCTCAACGACGTGCTCTGCGAGTACGACTACCTCCTCTTCGACCTGGGCGCGGGCATCGGCAAGACCGTGCTCTCCCTGGCCTCCATGACGCGCATGCGCATTCTGGTGGCCACGCCCGAGCCCACCTCGCTCACCGACTGCTACGCCGTCATCAAGGTGCTCAACGCCACCCACGGCGTGCGCGACTTCCAGCTCGTGGTCAACCAGGCCTCCAGCGCCAAGGAGGCCCAGACCACCTTCGAGCGCCTCAACGCCGCCTGCCGCCGCTTCCTGGACCTGGACATCGGCTACCTGGGCTGCGTGCACAACGACCCCAACGTGCCCGACGCCGTGCGCCGCCAGGTGCCGCTCATCAAGCACGCGCCCCGCTGCCGGGCCTCCCAGGACATCCTGAGCCTGGCCATCAAGATCGGACGCCACCGCGCCGAAAACAAGGCCCTGCTCCAGGACAAGCCGATTTTGAAAAAAATTTCCGCCGGTTGACTTGACGGCCCCTGAGCTATCAGCAATACAACAAAAACAAGACTTTGGATTCGGAAACCGCGCGGCCGCAAAGCGGTCCGCCCCTCATGGAGGCTGTCATGAACAAGAGCGAGCTCATCAACGCCCTGGCCGAAACCCGCCAGATCCACGTGGACGAGGCCTCGGCCGTGGTCAACTCGTTCATCGACTCCATCAAGCAGGCTCTTGTCGCTGGTGACCGCGTGGAAATCCGCGGCTTCGGCAGTTTCAAGGTGAAAGGGTACAAAGGCTACACGGGGCGCAACCCCAAGTCCGGCGAGGTGGTCGACGTGGCCCCCAAACGCCTTCCCTTCTTCAGGCCCGGCAAGGAACTGAAGGAATTCCTCAACAAGTAGGCATCGTATGCGCTTTTACCTGGCTCTCGCAGCCCTTCTGTCGCTCCTGCTCCAGGGCGCTCCGGCCTCGGCCGAGCCGCCCTTGACCATCGTCTTCTCCGGCAACTCCTGGGGCTACCTCAAGCCCTGCCCCACCTGAGGCAACCGCACCATCGGCGGACTGGCCCGGCGGGCCAGCGCATTCGAGAAGTTCCGCGCCCAGGGCGCCAAGGGGAATCTCCTCTTCGTGGGAGGCCCTTACGAGTTCGTTTCCGACGACGGCGTCGAGCACGCCACCCCGGACGCGTGGGGCCCCCTGGCCCAGGCCTACCAGGCCCTGGACTACGACGCCCTGGCCGTGAGCCCGGCCGAGGCGGGCAAGCTCGCCCAGGCCGGCGTGAAGCTCCCCCCCAAGTGGGTGACGCTCGATCCCAAGGAGCCCAGGACCGTTTTCATCGATTCGGCCAGGGGAAAGGTCGCGGTTCTCTATTTCCCCGAAGCCAAAAAGCCCGGCGAGGATCCCTCCGAGGCCCAGCTCTCGGCCATCCAGCGCGCCGTCAGGGAGGCCCGTTCCCAGGCGAAGCTCGTCGTCGGCGTGAGCCCCTGGGGCTCCCACGCCGAGTCGGACTTCCTGGAAAAGACCAAACCCGGGCTGGACATCCTGCTGGGCCTGGGATCGGGCGTGGGCTTCTCGGCCAAGACGGCCGAAGGCGGCCGCGTGCTGTGGATGCGCTCCTACACCAAGGGCAAGGCCATCTACACCGTGGACGTGCTGGAACTGCCCACCGACAAGGGCTTCAAGTGGGAACAGGGCAGGAACTTCACCACCCAGGCCGTGGTGCTCGACGACTCGTACTCCCCGGCTCCGGCCATGGAGCAGCTGCTCCAGAGCGTGGAGGACCCGGGCGACAAGCAAGCGAAGTAGCCACCGGGCGCTTCGAATCCATCGGAGGTCGGCAATGCAATTCACTGGAGCTTTCACCGCGCTCGTCACCCCGTTCATGAACGACCAGACCGAAACGCGCAAGACCGTGGGCGTGATCATCGTCACCCACA
>NZ_JBZVFJ010000089.1:0-16419 GCF_058402725.1 Fundidesulfovibrio sp.
CGGAGGGCCGGAGGGCCGGAGGGCCGGAGGGCCGGAGGGCCGGAGGGCCGGAGGGCCGGAGGGCCGGAGGGCCGGAGGGGAAACGCAGCCGCCCCTTCCCGGGAGGCCCCGCGCGGCGCGGCGCCGCCGATCGCCTTCCGATCGGTCGGCGGCGGCGCGCGGGGCCTCCCGGGAAGGGGCGGCGGGTGGGGCGGGATCGGTCTTCCGTCCAGACCGGCCGTCTACGGCTTCCCCCCCACAGGCCCGCCCAGGGCGTGCTCCAGGCGCACCAGGGCCTGGCGCTCCTCCTTGAGGGCCTCGTTGTGCTCCAGCCGGGCGCGCAGCAGGTCCAGTTCCGCGTGCAGGGCCTCCAGATCGGAAAGCTGCATGGCCCGGGCGTAGCGCGCGGCCCACGCCGCCGCACGCTCCGAAGGCGGAAGCACCCGGGCGGAAAGCGCCCCGGCCCGCTCCCTGGCCAGGAAGGCCTCTTCCAGCGCGCGCAGCGCGTGCTCGGCCGCCTCGGTCCGCGCGTCCTCGGCCAGACGCTGCGCGCGGCGCACCAGGTAGTCCGCCTTGGCCCGCTGCGCCTGGTTGCGGTCGAAGAGCGGGAGCTTCAGCGAGGCCATGGGGCCTAGAGTCCGGTTGCCCTCAATGTCGTAGTCGTAGCCCGCGCCGATCTCGAAGTCCTTGAGCCAGCGCACGCCCTCCAGCGCCCGGCCGCTCTGGGCCGCAGCCAGGGCGTGGCGCGCGGCCAGCGCCTCCAGGCTGTGCTCCGCGGCGTAGGCCACGGCCGCGTCCCGGTCCGGCAGGGGCGCGGGCGCGTCCGCCGCCTCTTCGGCCAGCTCGAAGGCCTGCGCCCCGTCCAGGCCCATGGCCCGCCCCAGACGCGCCTTGGCCACCGCCGCCCGCGAGCGCACGGCCGAGACCTCCAGCGCGGCCTTTGCCGCCGCAGCCTCCAGGGCGGCGACGCGCCCCTCGTCGGCCAGCCCGTAATTCCGGTAGCGCGCCGCTTCGAACGAGAGTTTCTCCGCGCGCCGGGCCACGTCCCGGGTAAGCGCCTCCGCGCGGCGGGCGTAGGCGCACTCCAGCCAGGCCAGGCGCGCGTCGCGGGCCGCGTCCATGGCCGCCTTTCCCACCAGGAGGATGTCGCGCTCCAGTTCGGCCTGGGCCTTGGCCGTGCGGTCCTTCACCTCGGCCAGGTCCGAGATGGAGACCATGGCCTGGGCCGCCAGCGCGGCCAGGGGACCGCCCTGGAACAGCGGAAAGCCCAGCAGAACCCCCAGCGAGGGGTTGCGCGGCAGCCCGGCCTGCACCACGTCGGCCCGGGCCGCGCCGATCTCCTCGAAGCGGGCCTGCACCCCGGCGTTGTTGAAGAGCGCCAGGCGCACGGCCTCGCGCTGGCCCACGCCCCGCGAAAGAATGGCCTGGACCTCCGCCCGTGCGAAGGCCTCGTCCTCGGGAGTCAGACGCCAGAGCGGACGCTGGCCCAGGCGCTCCTGGGCGATGTCCGAGACCTTGCCGAAATCGGCCTCCGGGCGCACCGGGGCGCACGCGGCCGCAAGCGTGAGCAGGAGAAGAAGGGGGATGGCGCGCATGTCAGTGTCCTCCGTGGCCGGACGGCCCAGTCGGCGGGTGCGGGGCGGGCGCGCCGTGGCCTGACTGTCCGGGAGCTTCGAGCGCCTCGAAGAGCATGGTCATGCCGCCCATGGGCATGATCCCCATGGGCACGGGGGCGTGGGCGTTCACCACATGGTGCAGCTTGTGGCAGTGCATGTGCCAGTAGCCGGGGAAGCGGAAGGTGAATTCCACGTCGCGCGCGGTCCCGGGCGGCACGTTCACGGTGTTGCCCGGCCACTGGGCCGACTCGGGGATGGGGCCGCCCTCGGTGCCCGTGACGCGCCAGGTGACGCCGTGCAGGTGGATGGGGTGGGCGTGCAGGTTGGAGAGGTTGGCGAAGCGCAGGCGCACGGTCTCGCCCGTCACGGCCTGGAGCACTTCGGTGGAGGGCGCGGCCTTGCCGTTGATGGTGAACCAGTTGGGATCGGTGGAGGTCACGTCCACGTGCTCGTTGCCGGGCAGGAAATGCCACTCCTGGAGCATGAGGGCGAAGTCGCGGTCCACGCGGCGCGAGCCGTCGGCCGGGTGGGCGATGAAGAAGCCCCCCAGGCCCATGCCCACCTGCTTCTTCTCGTTGAAGGAGGAGTGGTACAGGAAGGTTCCGGTCTGGGTCACCTCGAACTCGTAGGTGAAGGAGCGTCCCGGCTGGATGGGCTCCTGGGTGAGCCCGCCCACGCCGTCCTGGACGTTTGGGATCTCCAGGCCGTGCCAGTGCACGCTAGTGGCCTCGGGCAACTCGTTGGCCACGTGGATGCGCACCCGGTCGCCCTGGACCACCTCGATGGCCGGGCCGGGCACTGAGCCGTTGAAGCCCCAGAGCCGGGCCTTCTTGGGCAGGTCCATGCCCTCCATGGCCCCCATGGCCTTGTGCCAGCGGTCGATCACGGAGCCGTGCGCGGGCGGTCCGTCCAGGAGCATGCGTTCCACGGGCTGGGCGATGAGGCGAAAGACCTTCACCTTGCCGTCGAGCTCGTAGCCCAGGCTCGGCACGTGGGGCGTGCGCACGGAGCCGGTCCCCTTGCCGGTGAGCGGCGGGGGCGGCGAGATGCGCCGGGAGGGGTCGCGCCAGGCGAAGGCCGGGGCGTGTCCCGCGTGTCCCGCGCCCGGAGCCGCATGGCCGGCGTGCCCGTCGGATTTCCGGGCCAGGGCCGGGACGGCGGCCCCCAGCGGGGCCAGTGCCGCAAGGGTCAGAAAGCCTCTCCGGCCGGAAGCAGCCCGAGAAGATGGGGCCGCCCCCTTCAGCGCCTGCGCGGCGCGAAGCCGCGCAAACCACTGCGAAACGCCGCGAAACGCTGAACGAAGAAACGACATCATGCACGGCCCTCCGTGGCGAGCCGCGCCGCGTCCCCGGAGGAGCGCGGCGCGGCCTGTATTCCATGCTCGCTGATGGGCGCGGATGCTTGCACATCCGCGCAGGCCGCAGCCTACTGGGCCTTGGGAGCCTCGGCGGGCTTGCCGTGGGAGTCGTGGCTCTTGGCGTCGCCCTTGCCCTCGCCGTGGCCGCCCATCATGCCCATCTTGCCCTTTCCTTCGCCGTCACCGTCGCCCATCATGGCGCACTTTTCGTCCTTGCCGCCGTCGAAGCCGGGCAGCGCCCAGGCGGGAATGCCTTCCTTTTCGAGCTTGCGGCGCAGGCTGATCTGGGCGTTCAGGAGCTTCTCCTCGGTGGCGGAGATGTCCTTCACCGCAGCGGCCACGGCCTTGTCGTCGGCGCCGGGCAGGGTGAGCAGCGCCTTGAGTTCGTGGCGCTTGGCCTTGAGCATCTCCTTGTGCCCGGCGATCAGGCGGCCGTCGGCCAGCCAGATGGCGCGGGCGGCGTCCTGCTTGTCGGCGGGCAGGGAGTGGATCCAGTGGGGCGCGCCGGGGGCGAACACGGCGGGCTTGGCCGGAGCGGCCGCCGCGGCGGCGGGTTGGGCGGCGTGGTCGGCCCCCGGCTTGTGGGCCTTGTCCTGGGCCATGGCGGCGGCGCCCACAAGGAAGGCCAGGGCGAAGCCCGCGAACACCTGGAAGAAACGGGAAGTCTTGGACATGACGGTATCTCCTCGGGTTTGAATCATACTACGCCGGTAGCATTTGCCGTGCCGACGGGGAACACCTCGGATTTCCGTATATTCCATCACACAGGTCCGCCGGGAGTGCAATGCACTGCACAAGCGGATGTGCAAGATCCGGCACGGTGCATGGCGTGGAGAGACGCCCACACCCATGCCGTCGCATTTCCCCCTTGCCAAGCTCAGCGCTCCGATGTATGGAGTCCTGCTTTTCATCACTCCGCACACGCCGGACCCCGCCTCCCAGGGTGCCCCTTCGGGCAGGAGGAAGGCCAACGGCGTGGAGGCACAACCCAAAGGAGGGCCCCATGGCCTACGTCAGCATGAAGCAGCTGTTGGAGACCGGCGTGCACTTCGGTCACCAGACCCGCCGGTGGAACCCCAAGATGCGCCCCTACATCTTCGGCGCGCGCAACGGCATCCACATCATCGACCTCCAGCAGACCGTGAAGCTCTTCCAGAAGGCCCACGACTTCCTGGTGGAAACCGTCGCCAAGGGCGGCAAGATCATCTTCGTGGGCACCAAGCGCCAGGCGCAGGAAGCCGTGAAGAAAGAGGCCGAGCGCGCCGGGCAGTACTTCGTCACCAATCGCTGGATGGGCGGCATGCTCACCAACTTCCAGACCATCCGCGGCTCCATCGACCGCCTGAAGAAGCTTGAGACCGCCTTCGGCGACGGCACCATCAAGCGCTACCACAAGAAAGAAATCGCCATGTACGGCCGCGAGGTCACCAAGCTCAACGCCACCCTGGGCGGCATCAAGGACATGGACAGCGTCCCGGCCGCCGCCTTCATCATCGACCCCAAGCGCGAAGAGATCGCCGTGCAGGAGTGCCGCAAGCTGGGCATCCCCGTGGTGGCCGTGGTGGACACCAACTGCGACCCCGACGTGATCGACTACATCATCCCCGGCAACGACGACGCCATCCGCGCCATCAAGCTCTTCGTCACCTGCGTGGCCGACGCCTGCCTCGAGGGCGAGGCCTCCGGCAAGGACCAGGGCGACGAACGCGCCATGGCCGCCAATGCCGACGAAAAGCCCGAAGCCGCCGAGGAAACCCAAACCGCCGAAGCCGAAGAGGAGGCCCGCTAGACATGTCCCAGATCAGCGCCAGCACGGTGAAACAACTGCGCGACACGACCAGCGCGGGCATGATGGACTGCAAGAAGGCTCTGGAAGCCTGCGGCGGCGACATGGACAAGGCCGTGGCCTGGCTGCGCGAGAAGGGCCTGGCCAAGGCCGCCAAGAAGGCCGGCCGCGCCACCAGCGAAGGCGTCATCGGCTCCTACGTCCACTCCAACGGCAAGATCGCCGTGCTTGTGGAAATCAAGTGCGAGACCGACTTCGTGGCGCGCGGCGACAAGTTCCAGGAATTCGCCAAGAACGTGGCCATGCAGGTGGCCGCCGCCAACCCCCTCTGTGTCTCCCCCGACCAGCTGCCCGCCGACGTGCTGGAAAAGGAAAAGGCCATCTTCATGGCCCAGACCAAGGCCGAGGGCAAGCCCGACAACATCGCCGAGAAGATCGTCGAGGGCCGCATCAAGAAGTTCTACAAGGAAGTCTGCCTGCTTGATCAGCCCTTCATCAAGGACGACAAGCTCTCCATCCAGGACCTCCTGAACAACCTCGTGGCCACCCTGGGCGAAAACATCCAGATCGGGCGCTTCGTGCGCATGCAACTGGGCGAAGACGCCACCGACGACTAGCGCAACAGAACGGGCCGCAAGGCCCGTTTTTCTTGACGATCCCGCCGGAAGCGCGGGGGGAGGCCAGGAAGTTTCCCCTCGCGCTTTTCTCCAAAACCTTTTAGGAAGCTTCCCGTCACGGGTCTTGCAATCCGAGGATCAACGCACATGGACAACCTTCGCTTCAAGCGCATCCTTCTCAAGCTCTCGGGCGAGGCCCTGGCCGGCCCCCGGGGGTTCGGCATCGACCCGGACACCGTCGGCGCATTCTGCAAGGAGATCGTGGACGCAGCCGCCAAGGGCGTGGAGCTGGCCATGGTCATCGGCGGGGGCAACATCTTCCGGGGCATGTCCGCCTCGGCCTCCGGCATGGAGCGCGCCAGCGCCGACTACATGGGCATGCTGGCCACGGTCATGAACGCCGTGGCCGTGCAGGACGCCCTTGAGAAGCTCGGCCTCTCCACCCGCGTGCTCTCCGCCATCACCATGCAGGAGGTCTGCGAGCCCTACATCCGCCGCCGCGCCGTCCGCCACCTGGAAAAGGGGCGCGTGGTCATCTGCGCCGCGGGCACGGGCAACCCCTACTTCACCACCGACACCGCCGCCGCCCTGCGCGCCATGGAGCTCAAGAGCGAAGTGATCATCAAGGGCACCAAGGTGGACGGCGTCTACGACAAGGACCCCAAGAAGCATTCCGACGCCGTGCTCTTTGAGCGCCTGACCTACATGGAAGTGCTGGAAAAGCAGCTCAAGGTCATGGACTCCACGGCGGTCACCCTGGCCATGGACAACAAGATGCCCATCGTGGTCTTCAACATGTTCGTGCCGGGCAATTTGAACAAGGTGGTCACCGGACAGCGTGCCGGAACCATCGTCGAATAAGGAGAGACGCATGGACAAAGTGCTCGGGGACGCCAAGACCCGCATGGAAAAGGCTGTCGCCTCCCTGGAAAAGGAGTTCTCCCACCTGCGCACCGGCCGGGCCTCCGTGGCCCTGCTCGACGGCCTGAAGGTCGACTACTACGGCACCCCCACGCCCATCGACCAGATCGCCTCCCTCTCCACCCCGGACAGCCGCACCATCACCATCCAGCCCTGGGACCGCGCGGCCTTCGGACTGGTGGAAAAGGCCATCCAGAAATCCGACCTGGGCCTCACGCCCATCAACGACGGCAAGATCATCCGCATCGGCCTGCCCCCCCTCACCGAAGACCGCCGCAAGGAACTCGTCAAGGTGGCCAAGAAGTACACCGAGGAGGCCAAGGTGGCCGTGCGCAATATCCGCCGCGACGCCAACGACGCCCTCAAGAAGCTCCAGAAGGACAAGGCCATCTCCGAGGACGACCTGCGCAAGGGCGAGGCCGACATCCAGAAGACCACCGACTCCTACGTGGCCAAGCTCGAGCAGAGCCTTGCCAAGAAGGAGAAGGAGATCATGGAGATCTAGCCCGGATCTCCGGCAGGCGCGAACGCCGCCGCACGGGCAATCCCGGCCGCATTCCGGGCGCGCCGCGATCCGGCGGAGGCCTTCATCACGACACCACCGGCCCCTGGGCGACTTCCACCCGGGGGCCGCTTGCGCTCCACACCACAGGATCACCCATGAGCGACACGCCGCAGGCGCTCCCGCGCCACCTCGCCGTGATCATGGACGGCAACGGCCGCTGGGCCAAGGCCCGGGGCCTCTCGCGCAGCGAGGGACACAGGGCCGGCACCGAGACCGCCAAGCGCCTCGTCACCCGCTGCCGCGAGCTGGGCATCGCCCACCTGACGCTCTACACCTTCTCCAAGGAGAACTGGAAGCGGCCCCAGGACGAAGTGCGCACCCTCTTCGACCTCCTGGTGCGCTTCCTGGGCAACGAACTGGCCTCCCTGGTGGAGCAGGACATCCGCTTCAACGTGCTGGGCGAACTGGAGGACTTCCCTTTCGCCGTGCGCCAGGCCCTCTCCCACGTGCTGAAAAAAACCGCCCACTGCCGCTCCATGACCCTGAACCTCGCCCTCAACTACTCGGGCCGGGCCGAGATCCTGCGCGCCTGCCGCAGGCTCGTGGAGCAGGGCGTGAAGCCCGCCGACATCACCGAGGAGCGCTTTTCGGCGGAACTCTTCACCGCAGGGCAGCCCGACCCGGACCTTGTGGTGCGCACCTCCGGCGAGCTGCGCATCAGCAACTATCTGCTCTGGCAAAGCGCCTACGCCGAATACTACTTCACCGACGTCTTCTGGCCGGACTTCGACGCAGCCCAGCTGGACAGGGCCCTGGCGGCCTACGCGGGACGCCAGCGCCGCTTCGGGCTCACCGGCGAGCAGGCCCTCCAGGCCGGAGACTAGCGTGCCCCAGGACCGGACAGGAGCGACGGGGCATGCCCGGGGCTTCAGCCGGCGACCTTCCCGAACCATTCCACGCGGCGGCGGCAGCCGGATCAAGACGGTCCTCCGCCTGCCCCGACAGCCCCTCCCATGCAGCACAACCTGATCGACGCCGCCACGTCGCGGCGCATTTCGGCCCTTCGCGCCCTGCTCATGCTGGCCGTGGTGGGCATCCACGCCCCCAAGGGCCTGCTGGCCCACGTGGCCCCCACGCCCGAAGCCGCTGCCGTGCTCAACGTGGTGGGTCGCCACCTGTTCCAGGCCGCCGTGCCGCTCTATTTCGCCATCTCGGGCTACCTGCTCTTCCTGCGCTACCCCGGCGGCCCGGGCGGCTACACGGACCTCGTGCTCAAGCGCCTGCGCACCCTCTTCCTGCCCTATCTCCTGGTGAACGGCCTGTGGATCGCCTACGTGGCCCTCTTCGGGGCCATCCCCGGCATCGGCGGCACGAGCTACCTCAAGGCGCGCGGCGTGCTGCCGCTCCTTCTCGGTGTGGACGGCTGGCCGCTGGTCTATCCGCTGTGGTTCCTGCGCGACCTTTTCGCGTTCTTCCTGGCCGCGCCCCTCTTCGCCCTGATGATCCGCCGCCTGCCCTGGGCCGGGCTGTTCCTGCTCTGGGCCGCCTGGAACACGCTGGAGATCCCCAGGGTGTCCCTGGACCTGGGCGGGGCCTTCTTCTTCTGCCTGGGCGGGGTGCTGGCGGCGCGGCGCATGGACCTGGACGGCCTGGGGCGCTTTCTTCCGCTGCTTTGGGGGCTCTGGGCGCTAACCATCGCGGCGAGCGCCTCCCTGCAGCTGCAGGGGCTGTGGCCGGGCTGGCAGTTCCCGGTGTGGCGCGTGAGCGTGCTGGCGGGCGTGGCGACGGTGTGGACGGCCTCGCGCGGCTGGCGGCTGGGCGAGCGGGCATGGCTCTTGCGCCTCTCGGGCTCGATCTTCTTCGTCTACCTCTTCCACGAGCCCGCCCTCTCCTGGCTGGCGGACCTGACGCCGTGGCTGGTCCTGCCGGGCACGGCCGGGCAGCTGGCCTATGTGGCGTTTTTGGCCGCCTCGGCCACTGGGCTCTGCCTGGGGCTCGGCGCCGCGCTCAGGCGTCTGGCCCCCCGGGTCTACGGGTTGTTCACGGGAGGTCGCTAGGGCGCGGCAGGCGCACGCGCACCACGGTGCCCCTGCCCTGGCCGGTCTCCATCTCCACGTCGCCGCCGTGGGTGCGGGCGATGAGCCGGGCCGTGTACGTGCCCAGGCCCGTGCCGCCCTGCTTGCCGAAGGTGGCGTACTTGCGGAAGAACGAAGCGCGCACCTGCTCGGGCACGTCGCCCCGGTTGGCCACCTCGGCCACGTCCCAGTCGGCCTCGCGCAGCAGGCGCAGGGTCACGACCTCGCCGGGGTTGGAAGCCTCCAGGGCGTTCTTGATCAGGTTTGAGAAGAGCGCGTAGCACAAAATCTCCTCCCCCTGCACGACGAAAGGCTCTTCCGGGGTCTCGATCTCCAGGCGCATGCGCGCCGAGCGCCACGGTCCCCCGCACTCCTCCCACACGGCGCGCGCCAGGGCCGCGAGGTCCAGTGCCACGGGCTCGGGCACGTATTCGCCGCGCTCCATGCGGTAGAGCGAAAGCGAGAGCGTGATGAGCGACTGCATGCGCCGCCCGGCCTCCAGCATGAGCCGGGCCATGTCGCGCTGGCGCTCCGTGAGGTTCTCGGCCTCGATGAGGAACTGCGGCAGGGTGAGCACGGCGGAGAGGGGGCTCTTGAGGTCGTGCCGGGCCATGCGCTCCACGTCCTCGCGCATCTCCTCGTTCTTGCGGCGGTCGGCCAGGTGGGCCACGGCGGCGGCCAGGGAGTCGAAGAAATGCTCCATGTAGTCGGTGGCCATGTCGGGCAGGTAGCGTCCGGGGTTCACGTCGGCCACCAGGAGGATGCCGGCCCAGCGCCCCTCCCGGAAGCGGTCCTCCAGGGGGTAGATGAAGCAGGAGCCCCAGCGTTTTCGCTCCGAACGGGTGAGGGTTTCGCCGGGCGCTCCGGAGCACGGCCCCACATAGGATCGCCTGCCCGAGGCGCGCACTGCCTGGGCCTCGAGGGCCAGATGCCGGGCGGGGAGCACGGGCAAATCCGCCGGTAGGCAGGGGCCGAACTCCTCCTCGTCCAGCACCAGGCGCACCGCCGCCAGGCGGAAAAGCCCTCGCACGGACTCCAGGAGCGCCGGCAGTTCGCCCAGATCGCGCAGGGACTCCACCAGCCCGAACCCCTGCCGGAAGCGCTCGAAGGAGCGCAGGCTTTCCTCGTAACGCCTCCGGTTCTCCTCGATGGCGCGCTCCAGAAAACGGGCCTTGGCCACCGCCTGGGCGCGGGAATCGTCCAGGGCGGCCCGCTCTGCGGCCAGAGCCAGGGAGGTCTGGCGCAAGGCCTCGGCCTGGCCCGCCAGGAGCGGCACGCCAGCCTGCCGCGCGGAACGTTCCAGCGCTTCGAGCTGGCCCAGAAGGCCCGAGACGAGCGGGTGTCCGTGCATGGCCTCCCCTATCCCATCGCATCGCGGCTGAAAAGGGCAGTTGACTTTTCCTGCATGAAAAGCTTCATGCTGGGAGAGGTGGGTCATCTTGTCTTGATAAGCTATTGAGGCGTCCAACCCGTCGGGTTGTTTCCGGTTGCGCCTTTCTTTGTTAAAAATTTCTCAAGAAGAGGTGCTTTTCTTGAAAAAACGCTTTGGAAACCGCCTTCGGAACCTCCGCCAGCAGGCGGGGTTGACACAGGTGCAACTGGCAGAGCGCGTCGGGCTTTCCGACCGCTACCTGGGACGCGTGGAACGCGGGTTGGTCTCGCCGTCGTTCGAGTGCATCGAGCGCATGGCGCAGGCTCTCGGCGTGGACCCCGCCGAACTCTTCCTGACGCCCGGGCAGATGCTGGCGCATGCGCCGGTCATGGGCTCCACCCTGGACGACGTGCTCCAGGAGCGCGCCGCCATCCTCAAGGCTCTGCCAGGGCTCACGGTGAAGTTCGTGGACACGGAGTTGCGCATCCTCTGGGTGCACACCAGCGACCCGGAATCCCCCATGGCGCGCGGCCAGGACTGCACAGGGCAGCGCTGCCACGAGGCCTTCCACGGCCGGGAGGAGCCATGCCCCGGCTGCCTGATGCCCCAGACCATGGCACGGCTCGAGCCCATGGAGGGCGAGGTGACCTCGCCAGCCGGGCGCTCCTTCCTGATCCGTTGCACGCCGGTGCTGGGGGGCGACGGCACGTTGCGCGGCGCGCTGCACCTCTCGCTGGACATCACGGCGCGCAAGGCCGTGGAGGAGGCCCTGTCCGGCACGCGTCGGCACCTGGAGCACATGCTGACCAGCCTGCCCGTGGTGCTTTACGCCCTCGATGCCGGAGCGGACTTCGCGCAGACCAGCGTTTCGGACAACGTGCAGGAGGTGCTGGGCCATCATCCCTCGGACTTCCTGGATACGCCCGGATTCTGGCGCTCGCTGGTGCATCCGGCGGACAGCCAGCGACTTCGGCAGGCGATCCCCGACAGGCTCTTCGAGCAGGGCTGCCTGACGCTTGAATACCGCGTACGGCACGGCGCGGGCGGCTGGCGCTGGGTGCGCGACTCGTTGCGCCTGCTGCGCGGGGAGGACGGCAAGCCGCGCGAAGTGTTCGGGGCCGTGCAGGACATCACGGATTCCAAGGCCTCCGAGATCGCCCTGCGCGAGTCCGAGGCGCGCTACCGGACCCTGTTCCTGGACAACTGCACGGTGCAGTTGGTGACGGACGTGACCACCGGCGTGATCCTGGACGCCAATCCGGCTGCCGAGGCATTCTACGGATACCCCCTGAGCGAACTGCGGGGGATGCACATCGCGGCCATCAACATGCTGGGGCCTGCGAAGGTGATGGACATCCTGCGCGAGGCCAGCGCCGCGCGCCAGAACCTCTTCCGCTTCCGGCACCGCCTGTCCGGAGGGGAGGTGCGCGATGTGGAGGCCCGCGTGACGGCGCTGGAAATTTCAGGACGCCCGGTGATCCACTCGCTGATCATCGACGTGACGCGTCTCGGCACGTCCGACCCCCGGGGCGGCCCCATCGGCGATTGATCCCCGGATCGGCTTGCCAGGGGCGGGATTATTCACTAGGTAACGCCTTCCGGACGGGGCGTAGCGCAGCCTGGCAGCGCACCTGCCTTGGGCGCAGGGGGCCGTGAGTTCAAATCTCGCCGCCCCGACCAGAGAAATCAATGGGTCATGATGCAACATCATGGCCCATTTTTTCTTTCCTGGGCTTCCCTCTGCCGGGCCTCGTGCTCGCGCAGGAACTTGGAAAGCAGCCCGTGGGCCGTGTACTCTGCATGGCGGCGCGTCCCGCACAGGAGGAACGGCACGCGGTGTCGCACCGTCCACGCGAACATGGATTGCATGACGCTGGCCGGGCTCATGGCGGAGCGGTAGTTGTGCCGCGCGATGTCCTACGGGGAGGCCTCCACCAGCACGGCGGCGAACGCCAGGGCGGCAAGGCGTACCATTTTCCGCTCGAACCGCGCTCTCCTGCACAAGAGATCGGAACCACCACTTTTTCTTCCCTGCGAGGAAACCAGACGGCTCGCACATTGGGGCACTGGTCTACCTGCAATTCTTCCTCTCCGCATTATCGTCAGTGGCCCTGAACATCGGGAGCCTGCCTCAAGCCGGGCCTCTTCGAACCCGTGCGGACGGTAAACGGCGCGCATGCTCGATTGACAACCGTTGTTCGTCAATCTAGCATTCAGGTTAGCATTGGCAGTGCCCCGACGCAGCTTTACGCGGCCCTGCATTCGGAAGACTCTTCCATAGCGCTCGGACCTGCTGGTCGGAAGCAGCAATGATTGAATCTCGCTCTGTGAGGAATTGAACCCTCGCCGCACCCCAGGAGCGGAACACCCTGTCCGACCTTTTGGCCTGCTGGCAAGGAACGAAAGGCACGGAGACGCCATGGGCAACCCGGCATACAGCGCCAAGACCGGACGATTCGATTTTCTTCAGAACAATGCCGTGGCGATCTGTTACGGCGTTTCCACGCTCATCGTGCTCATTCTCTTCGTGGGCGTGTACTTCAAGTGCCTCCAGGAAAAGCGCCTCGACATCGAGGCCGTGTTCCGCGACACATCCAACATCTCCCGCGCCGTGGAGGAGCACGCCATCCGCACCTTCGAGCAGGCCAGCCTCCTGGCCCTCTCCATCCGCTCGCGCTACCAGGAGGACGACAAGCTCGACCTGGGCTCAGTGATCAAGGTGGACCCCAAGGCCATGAGCATCTTCCAGCAACTGGCCATCATCAACGAGAAGGGCTTCGTCTCCGCCAGCAGCATCCCGGGGTTCGCCCCGGTGGACCTCTCGGGGCGCGAACACTTCAAGGTGCACGCCACGCCGCAAGACATCGGACTGTTCGTCAGCAAGCCCGTGCTGGGCAAGGTTTCGGGAAAGTGGTCCATCCAGCTCACCACGCGCCTCACAAGGGCGGACAAGTCCTTCGCGGGCGTGGTGGTGGTCTCCCTGGATCCCTTCTACCTCTCCTCTTTCTACCAGGACATCGACATCGGTCCCCACGGACGCATCATCCTCGTTGGACACGACGGCGTGATCCGCGCCCAGAAGAACATGACCGGCAATACCGTGGGCACGCTCCTCGACGACGCCATGGTCCGCTTCCTGCGCGACACCTCCTGGCGCACCGCCAACTACACCCTGACGGACCCCGCCACCGGACAGGCCATGCTCTGCAGTTTCCGCTCCGTGGAAGGCTTCCCGCTGAGCGTGGTCATCAGCGTCTCGGAGGCCGACGCCCTGGCCGGCTACCACACCAGACGCGCCCAATACCTGGGCTTCGCCACCGGCCTTTCCGTGCTCATCTACCTGCTGGCCGCCTGGGTGACCCGGGTCTTCACGGCCCTGCGCCAGAGCGCCGGACGCCTGCGCATCATTTTCGACAACTCTCCCGTGGGCATCATGCACCTGTCCGCCGACGGCAAAGTGCTCGACTGCAACCATCTGCTCGCCGAGCAGATTGGCGCCCCGCGCGAGGCCATCATCGGGTTCGACGCGGCCCGGGACAGCGCGGACAACCTCCAGGAGCACGTCCAGCGCGCCCTGAAAGGCGCTCCCTCGGTCTTCGAGGGCGCCTACACCTCCATCACGGGCGGCAAGACCTCCTCCCTGCGCATGATCTGCAACCCCGTGAATCCCGAGCATGTCCCCAACGAAGTGATCGTCACCAGCGAGGACATCACCGAGCGCATCCAGGCCCAGGAGCGCCTCAAGACCACCAGCGAGCGCCTGCAACTGGCCACCCACGCCTCGGGCATCGGCATCTGGGACCTGGACGTGGCCGGCGACGCCCTGGTCTGGGACGACACGATGTACCACATCTACGGCGTTGAAAAGACGGGCCAGAGCGTCCCCATGGATCAATGGAGGGCCATGGTCCACCCCGACGACCTGCCCGGCAGCCTCCAGGCCATCGACCGCGCCCTGCGCGGCGAGGCCGACTTCGACGTGGAGTTCCGCATCATCCGCCAGTCCGACGGGCTGGTGCGCCACATCAAGGCCAACGCCCTGGTGGATCACGGCCCCGGCGGCGCGCTCCTGCGCATGGTGGGGGCCGACATGGACATCACGGCCCGCAAAACCGCTGAACTGGAACTGCAGGCCGCCTACGCCGAGATCGAGCAGCGCGTGGCCCTGCGCACCAGGGAGCTGGACCGCGCCATCCAACTGCTCCACGTGGAGGTGACCGAGCGCAGGCAGGCCCACCGCGAGATCATCCAGATCCTCTCCTCCATCTCCGCCATCCTCATCGGCATCGACCGCGAGGGCCGCGTGGCCCGCTGGAACGGGGCGGCCGAGCACGCCCTGGGCCTGACCGCCGGAGAGGCCTTGGGCCGGAGTCTGGACTCCCTCCCCCTCAAGTGGGACTGGGACGCCGTGCTGGCTGGAGTGGCCCAGGCCCGGGAGCTCCTCGTGCCCCGCAGGCTCTACAACGTCTGGTATCAGCGGCCCGACGGCGGCAAAGGCTTCTTCGTCATCGTCGTGAACCCCGTGCGCGGCGAGGACGGCAAGGCCGACGGACTGCTCATCCTGGGCGACGACATCTCAGAGATCAAGTTCCTGGAGGCCAAGCTCTCCCAGGCGGCCAAGCTCGAGGCCGTGGGACAGCTGGCGGCGGGCATCGCCCACGAGATCAACACCCCCACGCAGTTCGTGGGCGACTCGGTGCAGTTTCTCAAGGACGCCTTCGCGGACATGGAGCGCGCCTTGGCCCTCACAGAGGCCTTCGCGGGCGACGATTCCCAGGATCACAAGGCCTTCGCGGCCTCCGCAAGATCCCTCCTGGAGGAGATCGACATCGGCTTCATCCGGGAGGAGACCCCCCGCACCTTCGCGCGCATCTTCGACGGTATCGAGCGCATCGGCACCATCGTGCAGGCCATGAAGCGCTTCTCCCACTCCGGCGGAGAGGAAATGCACCCCGTGAACATCCACCAGGCCATCCGCAACACCCTGACCATCTCGCGCAACGAGTGGAAGTACGTGGCCCAGGTGCGCACCGACTTCGACGAGGCCCTCACCGAGGTTCCCTGCCACCCGGGCGAGATCAACCAGGTGCTCCTGAACATCATCGTCAACGCGGCCCACGCCATCGGCGACGCGGCAAGGCCGGACGACGGCCCGGGCGTCATCACCATCTCCACCCGCAAGGACGGCGACACGGCCGAGATACGCATCGCCGACAACGGCCCCGGCATCCCCGAGGCCGTGCAGCCCAGGGTGTTCGAAATGTTCTTCACCACCAAGGAGGTGGGCAAGGGCTCCGGGCAGGGCCTGGCCATCTCCCACGACATCGTGGTGAACAAGCACAAGGGCTCGCTCACCTTCGAGACCGCCGAAGGCGCGGGCGCCACCTTCATCATCCGCCTTCCTTTGCACGGCGCCTGACCGCGCGGCGCGACCCCCTTGTCCCCGGCGGGGCGGTACGGGCGGCGCGGACCTCGACCCCCCTCGGCCTTTTCCTGCCGCAGCGTCCCGCGTTCAGGGCGGCATCCGCCGCCGTGGGACGGGTGTTGACAGATTTCAAACAACGTTTTAATCACGGCTTGAAGCAACGATTGAAGCGAGGTCCCCATGGAACCGGCAGACACCCGCGACCGCATCGTCGAGGCCGCCATCGAGGTCTTTCTGGAAAAGGGCTACTCGGCCGCCACCGTGCGCGACATCTGCACCCGCGCCCAGGCCAACGTGGCCGCCGTCAACTACCACTTCGGCTCCAAGGAGGCCCTCCACGCCGCCGTCCTGGAGAAGGTCATGGCCGACTGCCAGACCCTCTACCCCATGCAGGAAGGCCTGGAGGCCGACCAGCCGCCCGGGGAGCGCCTGCGCCGCCTCATCGCCAACATGTACCGCCTCAATTTCCCCGAGGACCCCGAATCAGCACGGCGCGGCAAGCTCTTCTGGCTGGAGGTGGCCAACCCCAGCCCGAGCTTCCGGCCCCTGGTGGAGCGTTTCATGCGCCCCATCAAGGACGTGCTGGAAGAGATCGTCCGGGACATCGCCCGAGGCCCCCTGGACCCCGAAACCCTCCACCTGCTTGCCGCCTCCGTGGCCGCCCAGTGCTTCTTCCACGCCCAGAACGCGGCCTGGCTCTCCCAGCTCTACCCGGAGCGGACCTCCACGCCCGCCGAAGTGGAGCGTCTGGCGGCGCAAGTGCACC
>NZ_JBZVFJ010000090.1:0-15646 GCF_058402725.1 Fundidesulfovibrio sp.
GTGAAGCCCGCGAAGCGGAAAGGGAGTCCAGAGGGCGTAGCCCTTTGGCCGCCGGCGGCATATTCCCTGACCGCGTAGCCTCCCGACATCAAGGCCGAGGCGCTTACACGAAGCGGTCGAAGCGTCCGCGCGTCGTCTGGTCCCTCGCCCGTCAGCGGAGGTATTTTTTCAAGTCGACGGGTGTCCAGTCCAGGTATCCCGGGGCTTTGAACCACAGGCGCAGGTCGGCGGGGACGGCGACGTATTGCCAGGTGTCGTGTCCGCTGCCTTTGGGGGTCGCGCCGCCTTCCTCGGTGGGGGTGTCGAGGATGGCCATCATGACGCGGTCGTCCAGGGCGGCCTTGTAGGCGTGGGCCAGCCGGAGGAGGTTGTCATAGCGCACGCGCGAGTTCTGGGCGATGTCCTTGTAGGCGGCGGGGGGGGCGGGCCAGCCTGGGTCGAGGGGGGTGTTGGTGGCCACGAGCAGTCCGGGTTCGGAGGGGTCGCGCCGGGCGACGCGTTCTGTTCCGGCCTCGTAGACCACGGCGCGCCGGGCGTCGGTGACCATGTAGAGCAGGGGGAAGGCCATCTGGAGCTTGGCGGTCTGTTCTCCGAGGGCGTCGAGGGTGCGGTTGTCCAGGAGCAGTTCCACGTCGCGGGCCAGGAAGGGGGTGCGTTGCAGGAAGTGGCGGCTGGCGTCGCCGGTGAGCGCGCCGTTGTTGTTTTCGAGGGTGAGTCCGGCGGCGTTGAAGGTGGAGATGCTGCCCAGTTGCCCGGCGTAGCCGATGGCTGCGGTGGGTGTGGATCCGTCGTCGGGGTTGAGGACGGTGATCACCAGTTGGGGCGCGAAGTTCTTGAAGTAGGGGGCGAAGTCGAAGTTGCGGCCCAGGACGAGGCGTCCGTCGCCGGAGACGGGTTCCCAGGCGGCGATGGCGGAGCAGGTGGCCTGGGCGTTCTGGGTGGAGAGGATGAAGTCGAAGAAGCCGTTGAGGACGTCCAGGTCCGACGCGGGGAGTCCGGAGGTCTGGCGGACGCCCTGGAGCATGGCCTGGAAGCGGGGCGGGCAGAGGGGCGCGAGCTGGGCGGCGAAGGTGGTCAGGTCGGCTTCCGAGCGGGCGATTCCGGCCTGGAGGAGCTGTTTGGAGACGGCAGCGCGCATCGCCTTGATGTGGCGTCCCAGGAGCGCGCCGTACTGGCGGCCCATGTCCAGCCAGGAACCTTTGAGGGAGACGATGCGGATCTTGTGGTTGGAGTAGAGCCTGCCGTGTTCGAAGGATTGTTCAAGGAAGAAGGTGTCGGCGGGGTCCAGGTCGGCCAGGTTGGCGATGAGGCCGGTGGTGTAGGAGCCGGGCAGGCGCGCGGCGGCGTCGTTTTCCGAGTCGGGCAGGGGCGGCGCGCCGATGCCCTGGAGCGAGCCGGAGCAGCCCGCCAGCAGGAGCAGGGCGCAGAGGGCGGCGGCGAGGCACGAGAAGGTGTTGCGTTTCGGGGACATGGGGACCTCCTGTGGGAAGGGAGCGTCCCCGTATGTGTCAGCCTTCGCCGCGCCTGTCCAGCACGCGGCAGGGTTTGCCGTCGTCGCAGGCCAGGGAGCCGGGTTCGGTCATGCGGATTTCGAAGCTGACGCCCAGTTCGGAGGCCAGGCGCTTGCGTGCGTTCTGGAGGAAGCGCTGCTGGTCCGCGATGCGGTCGAAGACAAAGGATTCGGCCACTTCGAGTTCCACGGTGGCCTTGTCGAGGCCTTTTTCGCGTTCGAGGACCACGCGCCAGTGGGGCGTTGCGCCTTCGAGCTCCAGGAGCACGGATTCGATCTGGGCGGGGAAGACGTTGACGCCCCGGATGATGAGCATGTCGTCCACGCGGCCCTTCACGCGCTCCATGCGGCGGAAGGTGCGCCCGCAGGGGCAGGGGCCGGGGAGGAAGCGGGTGAGGTCTCCGGTGCGGAAACGGACGAGGGGGAAGGCCTCCTTGGCCAGGGTGGTGATGACCAGTTCGCCCAGTTCGCCGTCGGGAACGGGCTCACCGGTGGCGGGGTCGACGATTTCCGCGAGGAAGTGGTCTTCGTTGAGGTGCAGCCCGTTGCGCTGGAGGCATTCGCCGGCCACGCCCGGCCCCATGACCTCGGAGAGGCCGTAGTTGTCGGTGGCGGTGAGCTTCAGGCGGTCCTCGATCTGGGCGCGCGCGGCCTCGGTCCAGCCTTCGGCCCCGAAGAGGCCGTGGCGCAGGCTGAGGGCGTTGGCGTTGACGCCGATGTCTTCCATGGTCTGGGCCAGATAGAGGGCGTAGCTGGGGGTGCAGACGAGGACGCTGGTCTTGAAGTCCTGCATGATGGCCACCTGGCGGCGGGTGTTGCCGCTGGAGGCCGGGACCACGGCCGCGCCGAGGGTCTCCGCGCCCTGGTGGAAGCCGAAGCCGCCGGTGAAGAGGCCGAAGCTGAAGGCGATCTGGACCACGTCCTCGCGGGTGACGCCGCCCATGGTGAGGATGCGCGCGGTGAGCGCGCCCCATTTCTTGAGGTCGGTGGCGGTGTAGCCCACCACGGTGGCCTTGCCGGTGGTGCCGGAGGAGGCGTGGAGGCGCACCACTTCGCGCAGGGGCACGGCGAAGAAGCCGTAGGGGTAGGCGTCGCGCAGGACGGCCTTGGTGGTGAAGGGCAGGCGGGCCAGGTCGGCGAGGGAGCGGAAGTCGTCGGGGTCGATGCCCTGGGCCGCGAAGGTCTTGCGGTAGTAGGGCACGTTGCGGGCCACGCGGGTAAGCGTGGACTGGAGGCGTTCCAGCTGGAGCTGGGCCAGCTGGGCGCGGTCCATGGCTTCGAACTTGGGTTCCCACATCATGGCCTGTCCTCCCGCGCTGATTGGTGTTGTCCCCGGCCCGCCGTCCGTGCCGCTAGGGCTTGCCGCCGGCCATGGAGCGCATGACGGGGCGGTACATGTAGCTCACCTCGGCGATCTTGCGGGTGTCGTCGTAGGCGAGTTCGATGGAGACCTCCCCGGCGGTGTAGGTGAACTGCTTGGCGTTCATCTTGGACTGGCTGGGGGGGCCGTAGTTGGAGTCCAGGTAGGTCTTGAGGGTGTTGTAGGCGCTGGGTCCCTGTGCGGTGAACATGGCCACGCAGAACGCGCCCTTGAAGAAACCGTAGACCTCGTCCTTGGTGGCCACGCCCTGGAACTGGTGGTCTTCCCCGTAGCGGGAGTAGAGGGCCATGTCGCCCTGCTGGCGCACGGGCTTCATGTGCTTGAACTCGGTGAAGGGCTTGCCGAAGACCATGCCCTTGAACTCGGTGACGAACTTGCCCTGGGCCTGGGCCGGGGCGGCCAGGGCCAGCAGGGCGCAGGCGATGAGGCAGAGTGTGGCGAGGCGTTTCATGTTCTAGTCCTCTTGGGATTTGTCGCGGCCCAGGTAGGCCCGCTGCACGTCGCGGTTGGCCAACAGTTCCGAGGACAGGCCCTGCAGGATGACCCGCCCCGTCTCCAGCACGTAGGCCCGGTCGGCCACGGAGAGGGCGCTCTTGGCGTTCTGCTCCACGAGCAGCACCGTGAGCCCGCGTTGGGAGCGCAGCTCCAGGACGCGCCGGAAGATGTCCCGGCAGACCGTGGGGGCCAGGCCCATGCCCGGTTCGTCCAGGAGGAGCATGCGCGGCCCGGCCATGAGCGCCCTGCCGATGGCCAGCATCTGCTGCTCGCCGCCGGAGAGGGTGCCCGCGGGCTGGCGCGCGCGGTCCTTGAGCACCGGGAACATGGCGTGGACCGCGTCCATGTCGCGCGCGATGTCGGCGCGTGAGGCGCGGCCCCTGCGCGTGTAAGTGCCCAGCAGGAGGTTGTCGGTTACGCTCATGGGCTTGAAAACGAGGCGGCGCTCGGGCACGTGGCACAGGCCCATGCGCACGATGGCGTCGGGCTGGGCGCGGGTGATGTCCTTGCCGTCGAAGGTGACGCTGCCGCCGCCCGGGCGGATGAGGCCGGAGACGGCCGAGAGCAGCGTGGTCTTGCCCGCGCCGTTGGCCCCGATGAGGGCCACGATCTCGCCCTGGTCCACGTGCAGGGACACCCGGCGCACGGCGGCGATCTTGCCGTAGGAGACGTCGACGTTGGTCAGGGTGAGCATCAGTCCTCGCCCAGGTAGGCCGCCACGACCTCGGGGTTGTCCTGGATCTCGCGGGGCGTCCCCTCGGCCAGGACGCTGCCGAAGTTGAGCACGGTGATGCGGTCGGAAATGTCCATGACCAGCTCCATGTCGTGTTCCACCAGGGCCACGCCCACGCCCAGCTCGTCGCGGATGCGGCGGATGATCACGCCCAGCTGGCGGGTCTCCTTGTTGTTCATGCCCGCTGCGGGCTCGTCCAGCAGGAGGAGCGACGGGCCGCTGGCCAGGGCGCGCGCCAGTTCCAGGAGGCGCTGCTCGCCGTAGGGCAGGCCCGTGGCCATGTGCCCGGCCTTGTCGGCCAGGCCCACGAACTCCAGGCGGACCATGGCCTCCTCGCGCAGGCGGGCCTCCTCGCGCCGGAAGCGCGGGGTGCGGACCAGGGAATCCCACAGGCCGTAGCGGGCCTTGAGGTGCGCGCCGGTGACCACGTTTTCCACGACGGTCATGTTGGAGAAGATTTCCAGGTTCTGGAACGTGCGCACCACGCCGGCGGCCGCGCGCTCGTGGATGGGCAGCCCGGTCAGTTCGCGTCCGGCCAGGGCCACGGAGCCGCCCGTGGGCGTCACCGCGCCGCTGATCACGCCCAGGAGGGTGGTCTTGCCCGCGCCGTTGGGTCCGATGAGGGCGGCGATGTCGCCCTGGCGCACGGTGAGGTCGGCCTCGGAGAGGGCCTGGACGCCGCCGAAGCGCACGCTGGCCCCGCGCACGGCGAGCAGATCAGCCACGGGCGCGCCTCCCGGCCAGGCGCAGCAGCGCCTTGGCGCCGCCTGCCAGGCCGTCGGGCATGAACATCATGCACGCCACCAGCAAGCCGCCGTAGATGAGGATGTCCACCTCCTCGAACATGCGCAGGAACTCCGGCAGCGAGGTGAGGAAGAAGGCCCCGGCCACCGCGCCCCAGATGGAGGCCATGCCGCCCAGCACCACCATGGTGATGAGCTGCACCGAGAAGTGGAACCCGAAGGAGGAGGGGGCCACGAAGGTCAGGTGGTGGGCGTAGAGCGTGCCCGCCACGCCCGCGTAGACCGCCGAAAGCACGAAGACGAAGCGCTTGTGCCTGGCGATGTCGATGCCCATGGCCTGGGCGGCGGACTCGCTCACGTGGATGGCGCGCAGGGCGCGTCCGGTGCGCGAGTCGATGACGCGCATGGAGACCAGGGTGGCCAGCCAGAGCACCCCGGCGCAGAGGGCGTACATGGCCTTGTCGGAAGTGAAGGCGTAGCCCAGCAGCGTGAGCTTGGGGATGCCCACGAAACCGGAGGGGCCGCCCGTCACGTCCACGGCCTCGTTGAAGACGATGGAGACGATGATGCCGAAGCCCAGGGTGGCCATGGCCAGGTAGTGGCCGTGAAGCTTGAGCGTGGGCACGGCGATCACCCAGGCCACCAGGGTGGAGACGGCCACGCCCGCCAGCACGCCCGCCCAGACGGGCAGGCCCAGGGTGGCGGTGGCGATGGCCGTGGAGTAGGCGGCCAGCCCGAAAAAGGCCGCGTGGCCCAGGGACACCTGCCCGGCGTAGCCCATGAGCATGTTGAGCCCCATGACGATGAGGGCGTTGAGGCAGCAGAGGATGAGGATGTTGACGTAGTAGTCGTTGGGCAGGGCCAGGGGGGCCAGGGCCAGGGCGGCCGCGAAGGCGGCCAGGGAGAGCAGGCGTCGGGAGGTCATGGGCTAGACCCTGTCGGAGCGGGGGCCGCCGAAGAGCCCGGTGGGTTTGGCGAAAAGCAGCGCCAGAAGCACGATGAAGGCGAAGGCGTCCTTGTAGGCCGAGGAGATGAAGCCCGCGCCGAAGGATTCCAGCACGCCCAGGATCAGCCCTCCGGCGGCCGCGCCGAAGGGGTTGCCCAGCCCGCCCAGGATGCAGGCGGCGAAGCCCTTGAGGCCCAGCATGATGCCCACGTCGTAGGAGGTGAGCGTGATGGGCGCTAGGATGGCCCCGCCCGCCGCGCCCACGAAGCCCGAGAGCGCGAAGGAGAGCATGGCCATGCGCTCCACGGAGATGCCCATGAGCTGCGCGGCCTTGCGCTCGCAGGCGCAGGCCAGCATGGCCTTGCCGTGGATGGACCGGCTGTAGAAGAGCTTGAGGGCCGCCAGGATCAAGAGGGTGATGGAGAGCACCCAGAGGCTCTGGGGTTGGATGGCCGCGCCCAGGAGCATCAGGGGCTTCGTGCCGCTGAAGGCGGGCATGGCGAAGGCGTCCTTGCCCCAGAGGAGCATCACGGCCCCGCGCACCAGGATGGAGACG
Source organism: Fundidesulfovibrio sp. (assembly GCF_058402725.1). NCBI lineage: Bacteria > Pseudomonadati > Thermodesulfobacteriota > Desulfovibrionia > Desulfovibrionales > Desulfovibrionaceae > Fundidesulfovibrio > Fundidesulfovibrio sp. The sequence goes on from NZ_JBZVFJ010000090.1 coordinate 6,365, forward strand.
CCGATGGTGATGATCACCAGGTTCACGGCGGCCGAGCGTCCCACGGGGCGGATGACGCCGCGCTCGATGAGCGCGCCCGCCAGGGCCGTGACGATCACGGCCAGGAGCACGGCCGCGGGGAGCGGCGCTCCGGCCTTGAGGAATGCCACGGAGAGCATGCCGCCAAGCATCACGAACTCGCCCTGGGCGAAGTTGATGATGCCGGTGGTGTTGAAGATCATGGTGAAGCCCAGGGCCGTGAGGCCGTAGGTGGCTCCTACCGTGAGACCGGAGACGAGGTATTGGGGTGCGCCTGCGAGCATGGGGGAATCGGGCCGGGTTGCCCCGGCCCGTGGTGTTCTATTTCAGGATTTTCCAGTCTCCGCCCTGGATGACGACCATCTCGAAGGCGTTTTCGTCCAGACCGTTGTGTTCCTCGGGGGAGAAGGTGAACACGCCGCCCACGCCGGGGAAGGCCTTGATCTTCTCCAGGGCCTCGCGGATGGCCTCGGGCTTGTCGGAGCCCGCCATCTCCACGGCCTTGGCCACCACCATGAGCCCGTCCCAGCCGTGCCCGCCGAAGGTGGAGACGTCGGCCTTGAAGCGGTCCTTGTAGTCCTTGGTGTAGGCCATGAGCTGGGCCTTCTGGGGCTGGGAGTCGGGCAGCTGCGCGGCCACGATGAGGTGCCCGGCAGGGAGCATGACGCCCTCGGCGGCCTCTCCGGCCAGCTCGATGAACTTCTTGGAGGCCACGCCGTGGCTCATGTAGAGGGGCGTCTTCATGCCCAGCTGGGCGCGGTTGCGGGCCACCTGGGCGGGGCCGGGGTTGGTGCCCCAGCAGATCACGGCGTCGGGGGCGATGTCCTTGATCTTGGTGAGCTGGGCGGTCATGTCGGTGTCCTTGGGGCCGAAGATCTCGTCGGCGGCCAGCTCCATGCCGGCGGCGGGGATCATCTCCTTGAGCACCTCGCGCCCGGCCTGGCCGTAGCCGTCGGACACGGTGAGGATGGCCAGCTTCCTGTAGCCCTGGGCCTTGGCGTGCTTGAGCAGGCGCGCAACGGCGTGGCGGTCCGAGGGGGCCACCTTGAACACCCAGGGGTTCACGGGCTTCACGATCTTCTCGGCGCTGGCCATGGAGACCATGGGCACCTTGGACTCGGCCATCTTGGGCGCGATGGCCAGGGTGTTGCCGGTGGTGGTGGGGCCGACGATGGCGGCCACGCGGTCCTTCTTGAGGAGCTTTTCGGCGGCCAGCACGGCCTTGCTCACGTCGGATTCGTCGTCGTAGATGATCAGTTCGATCGGGCGTCCGGCCACGCCGCCCTTGGCGTTCAGGGCGTCGCGGACCATCTCCAGGGTGTTCTTCTCGGGTTCGCCCAGGGCGGAGGCGGGGCCCGTGGCGGAAACCACGGCGCCGATCTTCAGGGGCTCGGCCCCCAGGGCGGGCACGGCCCACAGGCAAAGCAGGGCCAGCACGATTGCGAAGCGCCGGGTCATGCGCACCTCCTCCTACTTCACGAGGACGAACTTGCCGCCCTCGATCCTGACCATGGCGAAGCTCGATTCGTCCAGGCCGTTGTGGTCCTTCTCGCTGAAATTGAACACGCCCGTGGCGCTCTGGAGGCCCTTCACCTTCTCCAGGCCGTCGCGCAGGCCCTGGGGCGTGGCGTTGCCGGAGATTCTGGCGGCCTCGGCCAGGAGCGTCAAGGCGTCGTATCCGTAGCCCCCGAAGGCCGAGGGGGCCGTGCCGAAGCGCTTCGTATAGCCCTGGATGTAGGAAGACAGCAAGGCCTTGAACGGGCCTTCGGGCATCTGGTCGGCCACGATGATCCAGCTGGCGGGCAGCACCAGGCCCTCGGCGGCCTCTCCGGCCAGCTCCACGAACTTGGGCGAGGCCACGCCGTGGCTCATGTAGAGGGGGGTCTTCTGGCCCAGTTGGGCGCGCCCGCGCGCCACCTGGGCGGGGGCGGGGCCGGTGCCCCAGCAGATCACGGCCTGGGGGGCCGCCCCGGCGATCTTGGTGAGCTGGGCGGTCATGTCGGTGTCCTTGGGGCCGAAGATCTCGTCGGCGGCCAGCTCCATGCCGGCGGCGGGGATCATCTCCTTGAGCACCTCGCGCCCGGCCTGGCCGAAGCCGTCGGACACGGTGATGATGGCCAGCTTCTTGAAACCCTTGGCCTTGGCGTCGGCCAGCAGCTTGGCCACGGCCAGGCGGTCGGACTGGGGCGTCTTGAAGATCCAGGGGTTCACCGGGTTCACGATCTTCTCGGCGGCGGCCATGGAGACCAGGGGCACCTTGGCCTCGGACATCTTGGGCATGAGCGCCAGGGTGTTGCCCGAGACGGAGGGGCCCACCACGGCGGCCACCTGGTCGCGCTTGAGGAGCTTCTCGGCGGCCAGCACGGCCTTGTTCACGTCGGATTCGTCGTCGTAGACGATCACCTCCACCTTCCTGCCCCCGATGCCGCCCTTCTCGTTGAGCTGGTCCTGGAGGTACAGCAGGGTGTTCTTCTCTGGCTCTCCCAGGTAGGAGGCCGGACCGGTGACCGAAACCACGGCCCCGATCTTCACGGTGTCCGCCGCCCAGGCGGGGAGTGCCGCGGAAACCGCGAGCACCAGGGCTGCCAGCATACGCCAAGCCATGGAAGCGCTCCTCTTCATACGTTGCGGGGTGGAACGGAGGGGGAAATGACCAAAGCGTCATTTCGTCCCCGGGAGATAGCGGCCACCCCGGTTTTGGTCAAGGCCGCGCGGTCTCGCGGGGGCGCTTTTGCCCACCAAAGTGTACAAAAATGCGTTGTTTTCATACTCTGGCGGTATGGCTTCAGCCCTGCGCTGGCCTTGGGGACAGGTTCGCGCTAGGAGTCGGCACGGCGCAACCGCGCCGGACGGAGACCTCTCGTGATACTCCTGAAGCCAAGCTCCCAGCACGTCCGCCACGCCCTGAAGACAGCCCTGGCCGCCGTGACCACCTACGCCCTCGTGAGCCTGCTCAATCTGGACCAGGGCTACTGGGCGGTGATCAGCGTGATCATCGTCATGCAGAACAACCTGGGCGGCTCCTACCAGGCCGGGGTGAACCGCATCGCGGGCACGGCGGTGGGCGCGGCGCTGGGGTGCGCTTGCCTGGCGGCGCTGGGCTCCGGGGCGGTGGCCCTGGGTCTGGGCGTGGGGCTCTCCATCCTGGTGTGCGCCTATTTCGTGCATCTGCACGAGTCCTTCCGCATGGCCGGAATCACGGCCACCATCATCATCCTCCTGGGCAACCAGCACGGGTCTTTCCTGGGGTTCAGCGTGGAGCGCTTCCTGGAAATCGGGCTGGGGGTGGCCATCGCGCTGGGGGTATCGCTCTTCGTGTGGCCCTCGCGGGCTGGCGGCCTGCTGAAGAAGGGCGTGGTGAAGGCCCTGAACGACGAGGCCGCGTTCTACGCGGTGCTGCTCTCCTGCCGCGCGCCCTCCTGCGACGAGGGCGAGGAGGAGCACGCGCGCCGGGAGCTGGCCGCCACGCGCCAGCGCAATCGGGCGCTCCTGGAGGAGGCCAAGAGGGAGCCCGCAGGGTTTTCGCGCCAGGAACACGTCACGGTGTCGCTCTACAACTTCACGGAGCGCATCGCGGAGCACCTGCTGGCCATGGAGCACGCCGTGCACCACGAGGAGTTGGAGGGCCTGCACTCCGAGGTTTCCGCCGAGATGGACCTTCTGGCCCAGACCACCGTGACGGCCATGACGCACCTGGCCCTGGCCGTCTCGCAGGGACACGCCCCGGGGAGCCTGGAGGGCGTGCGCCGGGCCGTGGCTTCGGCCGAGGAGGCCCTGGGGGTGCTGCGCACGCGCCGGGTGCTGCCGGGCTACAGCCTGGAATCCATCATGAGGTTCTACAGTTATTACTACAACATGCGCGAGGTGGCCGTGGAGCTGCTGGGCATGGCCGAGCGCGCGGCGCTCCTGGACGCGCAGTGAGGGCGCGTCAGTAGGTGGGGGCCATGGGCAGCATGAGCCGGATGACCACGGCGGCGGCGGCCGCCTCGCTGGCCAGGATGCCCAGGCGCACGAAGCGGTTGCCCCCGGGCGAGACGATGAAGGCCACGAGGTAGAACACCACCACGGAGAGGATCACCGAGGCGATGAGCCCGAAGAAGAACAGCCCGATCTGCCAGGAGATGCGGATGTTCTCGAAGGCGCCCGCCAGGGCGAAGACGGCGAAGGTCGCCACGTATGCGAGGATTCTGCGTCCCACGGGCCGGTCCTTGCTGGGGTTTCGGATTGTGTTTGCGTAGCATGCGGCCCCTGGAAGTCAAGGGGCGCGCCCGTGCGCGGCGTGCGCTTCCGGGGCGCGGGTGAACCATCGGTCCGGCTGGCCTGGCGGCCTGTCCGGCGCAACGCGGGAGGCGACGTGGACTATTCGGTGCTGGCGGACCTGATCGAGAACGGCCTGCCGTTCAACAAGATGCTGGGCATCCGCGCGGCCGAGGTGGCCGAGGGACGGGTGCACCTGTTCATCCCCTTCCGGGAGGACCTGATCGGGGACGCGCGCCGTCCGGCCCTGCACGGCGGGGTGATCTCCACCCTGGCGGACGTGTGCGGGGGCTTCGCGGTGTGGACGCGCTGCGCTTTGAGCGATCGCCTGGCCACCATCGACCTGCGCGTGGACTACCTGCGCCCGGCCGGTCCCGAGGACCTGCACGCCGAGGCCGTGGTGAAGCTCCTGGGCAACCGCGTGGGCAACGCCACCGTGACCCTCTGGAGCGGCGCGCGCAAGGACGAGCCCGTGGCCGAGGGGCGCGGCGTGTACAACATCCGTCGGGGGAAGTAGGGGGCGCACCCCGAGCCTGACCCAGTCCGGCCAGCAGCCCTCCTGTTCGGGCAGCCGGGATGACCGCCTGTCCCTGGCCTGCGGCAAGGAAACCTGTCGGCTCGCCAGGCGCAGGGACGACACCTCCCGGCCCTCAAGCCTGGGACAGCCTCCCGCAGGAGAAGGCGGAAAACAGATCCACGCAAATTGTATTCTGTAAGATAAAGGGATGTTGCAATCCATGTTCCGGTCTTGAAATCGAATATTCAAGGATTTTGGAAAAATAGTCCTTGCCAAGCAAGCTCGATGGGCATACTTAGTATAAATCATTTGAACAGGCCGACATCTTCTTGACTTTTGGACCTTCGCTTGGGCTAAGCTCCACTTCACAAAGACTACCGCCTATTACCTCCAGGAGCTTTTCACATGGCCAAGAAAATCTATGTCGGCAATCTGCCCTTTTCCACTTACGATGACGAAATCCGCAACCTGTTCGGCGCCCACGGCGAGGTGCTGTCCGTAAGCCTCATCACCGATCGCGAGACGGGCCGCCTGCGCGGATTCGGCTTCGTTGAGATGCAGGATGACGGCGCCATGTCCGCCATCCAGGCCTTGAACGGCTCCACCCTCGGGGGCCGCAGCCTCCGGGTCAACGAAGCTGAAGACAAGCCCCGCGCTCCCCGTAGCGGCGGCTATGACGGCCATTCGCGTCGCAGCTGGTAGCATCGAGCTGACTGTTTGGAAGGCCCCGTCCTGCAAAGGACGGGGCCTTTTTCGTTGCAGCCCGCCTTGAGCCGGGCATTCCTCCTCACACCTTTCCCCGGAAGGGGGCTGGATCGTTGAGTTCCTCTTGCAGCCAAGGGGAGGCGTCTGGAGCGGCCAGCGGGTTGATAGGGCTGTGTCAATGACTGGCCGAGGGGCGCGGCGTGTACAACATCCGCCGGGGGAGATAGGGAGGGGATTCGTCGGAAGAAATTTCCACTTTTTACCCACATAGCGCTATGTGGGGAGACAGCGAATCGTTTTTGCGTATCCTGCACGGTCATCGGCCGGTGAAACCGGCACACCGCGAACAGGAGAAACGCATGCGAACGGAAAAGGATTTCAAGGCGATTCAGGAACGCTACGAACGGCTGCTGGACGAGACGTTCGGACCCGTGGACGGGGAAACCCCGCCGCCCCGGCAGCAACCCCAGCCCGGGCCGATCCCGGTCCAGCCCGGCCCGCTCCCCTCCTACCCCGGCTACCAGGACGTCTACCAGTCTCTGGTCTGCGACAAGGAAGCCTGCGGGGCGCTCACCGAGCACTGGGAGGACACCTTCCAGCCCTACAATCTGGGGCCGCCCCCCGCCGACGTGGCCGGGCAACTGCGCTGGTACATCCTGCGCGATCTGAACGAGTACCACCACAAGCGCCACCGTCTGGACTTCGAGGACGCCAGGAAGCACCGCGTGCGCGAGCGCATCGATCTGGTGCGCAGGAAGCTTGAGCGCGTCGATCCCCTCTACCGGCTCACCACGGACATCATGGAACACTTCGAGCGCGAGCACCTGCCGAAATCGTTGCAGGGTTCGCTTAAGCGGCTCTTCACGCGCTGCCCGCACGAGTTCCTGGATTTCTACAGGGAAATGCGCGCCGTGGCCGACGAGATGGTCACGCGCACGCACCAGGGCGGCAGCGCGTCCTGACCCGCCGAGGCCCAGGCCCCGGCGGCGGGACCGCGCCAACGCGCGGACGGGCCGCCCCGTGCGCGCAAACAAAAGGAGAATGAACGTGGGTGACGAGAAGTACGTGAAGAACGTGGCGGACAGTTACGGACGATCCGGAAAGATGGACAACCCGGGTGTGCAGGCGGCATTCGAATTATGGCGGCAAAACAACCCCATGCAGCTTGGCGATCCGAACTTCCAAAACGACATTCGGGATATCCGGGATCAAGGGCGCGACAAGCAGATTGCTGCTAACCAGGAAGAGAATGCGCGACTCCAAGGTGAGCAGGATAACATGCAGGCTGAAGCTGTAAGGAAGGCTGGAAACGCTCAGTTCGCGGGAATATTGGGGAAGACAGCAACAGCGGCTGTTGCAACGGCTGGTTTGGCAGTCGGAAATCCATTGATAATGGGAGCATCGGTCCCTGCAGGAGAATGGGTACAGGATGTATCGAAGCGGTATATGGATAATCCTCCTATACCCGAGCGAGAAATTACTGGCATGAACGGTCAAGACTTTGAGGGGATCAACAATCGTTGATATTGGCAGAGGCCTGGGCTTGTCCCAGGCCTCTGTCTCTATGAAATATTATCCATGCTTAACCTGGACAGAATGAAGTGCACAGTCTGTAGACAAGGTACATAAATAGTCCATTAGCAATAGCAAAATACAGTTCGAATGTGTCATAAGTATTCATGTGCTTGCCTATGCGTATTGTGATTGGAATCTATGGCAGTAAGCAGAGTGATGCCAAGCGAAACGCCGTAAAGTAAAAAAGTAAATAGATGAAAAATTTTATCATGTCCTGGGTACGCCAGTCATACTTCTTCATCGCGCCATCCTCTTGACCAATTCCATCAATCCCACCGCGCTTGCCGCGATGACGATGGCCGTGAACACCAGTCCCATTTCATAGAGGAAGCGCACGATCAAGGGCATGCGCATCTTGTCGAATTCCTCGATGGGGATGCGGTCGGGTTTTCGCTCCTGCTCGTCGCTGGGCTTATCGTCGTCCATTAACACCTCGATTGCATTGGTGTCTATCGTATTGCATGTATTTGTTGGCATGTCAATGCGAAATGCTCTGGGGCCTGGGCCCGCCTCCCACCGGCATGGCCGGGCAACTGCGCTGGACCATCCTGCGCGATCTGAACGAGTACCACCACAAACGCCACCGTCTGGACTTCGCGGACGCCAAGAAGCACCGCGTGCGCGAGCGCATCGATCTTGTGCGCAAGAAGCTGGAGCGGGTCGATCCCCTCTACCGGCTGACCACGGACATCATGGAGCACTTCGAGCGCGAGCACCTGCCGAAATCGTTGCAGGGTTCGCTTAAGCGGCTCTTCACGCGCTGCCCGCACGAGTTCCTGGATTTCTACAGGGAAATGCGCGCCGTGGCCGACGAGATGGTCACGCGCACGCACCAGGGCGGCAGCGCGTCCTGACCCGCCGAGGCCCAGGCCCCGGCGGCGGGACCGCGCCAACGCGCGGTCGGGCCGCCCCGTGCGCGCAAACAGAAGGAGAATGAACGTGGGTGACGAGGAGTACGTGAAAACCGTGGCGGACAGCTACGGCCAGGCTCAGCAGAACGGGAGCGGCATAAATCCCGCCACGCGGGATGCATTTGATCGGATCACGCAGCAGCCAGCGCCGACCGACCCCCCTCTGGTGGACCCTGCTGTTAACGCCGAGATTGCCAACCGTCAGATGGAGATTGCAACGGATGTGAAGGTGTCCGAGCAGAGAGAGAAGATTCAGGCTCGATTGGACAAAATGGAAATGGAACAGCGGGAAAAGGACGCCGAAGCCGGACGCCGAGCACAGAATGCGAAAATCGCAGGATACGTTGGGACAACTGCTGGCGGACTGATGTTCGGGGCTGGTGAAATAGCGCCTGCTCCCCTCGGTCTATTGCTGAAAAAAGGTTCCGTTCCTTTTGGACTTGCTGTGGCAAATAACACAGAATTCAATCTGAATAATCCTGCGTACCCAGAACAGGATGTTACAGGTATGAACGGGCAAGACTTTGAAGGAATAGGACGTCGCTAGCGGCGCATGAGGGCCTGGATTGCCCAGGCCCTCATGTTATCCGTTTCGAAGCTTGTTGTTAGCAGTAGCTATATGCAATGTGAATGATGTATGCAAGAAGTATGTTGTGAATAAGCATGAATAAAGATTCAAATTTGTCAGGCTTTTCGTTCATTGTGATGCCTGTCACGAAGAGGTGTGGAGATAACATGTTATAAATTGCCTGATTGCAATAAAATACATGATGACGTAAAAGAAAAATTTCATCATGTCAGCTGAGCGCCAGTCATACTTCTTCATCGCGCCATCCTCTTGACCAATTCCATCAATCCCACCGCGCTTGCCGCGATGACGATGGCCGTGAACACCAGTCCCATTTCATAGAGGAAGCGCACGATCAAGGGCATGCGCATCTTGTCGAATTCCTCGATGGGGATGCGGTCTGGTTTTCGCTCCTGCTCGTCGGTGGGCTTGTCGTCGTCCATGAACACCTCGACTGCACTGGTGTCTATCGTCTTGCATGTATTTGTTGGCATGTCAATGCGAAATACTCTGGGGCCTGGGCCCGCCTCCCACCGGCATGGCCGGGCAGCTGCGCTGGACCAGCCTGCGCGACCTCAACGAATACCACCACAAGCGCCACCGTCTGGACTTCGCGGACGCCAAGAAGCACCGCGTGCGCGAGCGCATTGATCTTGTGCGCAAGAAGCTTGAGCGCGTCGATCCCCTCTACCGGCTGACCACGGACATCATGGAGCACTTCGAGCGCGAGC
>NZ_JBZVFJ010000091.1:0-15508 GCF_058402725.1 Fundidesulfovibrio sp.
TACCCGGTGAAGCCCGCGAAGCAATTGCCGGGGTCCGGGGGGAGGCTCTCCCCCCGGCGGGAGAGTGCAGAGAGGGCGGAGCCCTCTTTGCCCGCCGGAGGCTTCTTCCCCGCCACCCTGCGTCTCAACGAAAAGGCCGCCGCAGTCTGCGCGACTGCGGCGGCCTTGTGTACACGCGGGGGCGCGCTTCTCTACTCGTGGAAGTCGTAGGTGCGGAACCCCTGGGTTTTGCACATGTTGTCGCGTTCGGCGTCGCGCAGGTCGGCCTGGATCATCTCGGAGACCATCTGCCCGAAGGTGATCTTGGGGGTCCAGCCGAGTTTCTCGCGGGCCTTGGCGGGGTCGCCCAGGAGGGTTTCCACCTCGGTGGGCCGGAAGTAGCGCGGGTCCACGGCGACGAGGCACTTTCCGGTTTCGGCGTGGAAGGCTTTCTCTTCGACGCCTTCGCCTTCGAAGCGCAGGGGGATGCCCAGTTCCTTGGCGGCGGCCTGGACGAAATCGCGCACGCTGTACTGCACGCCGGTGGCGATCACGTAGTCGTCGGGGGTGTCCTGCTGGAGCATGAGCCACATCATCTTCACGTAGTCGCGGGCGTGTCCCCAGTCGCGTTTGGCGGAGAGGTTGCCCAGGAAGAGGGTGTCCTGGAGCCCCAGCTTGATGCGGGCCATGGCGCGGGTGATCTTGCGGGTGACGAAGGTTTCGCCGCGCAGGGGGGACTCGTGGTTGAAGAGGATGCCGTTGCAGGCGTACATCCCGTAGGCTTCGCGGTAGTTCACCGTGATCCAGTAGCCGTAGAGCTTGGCCACGGCGTAGGGGCTGCGCGGGTAGAAGGGGGTCTTCTCGGTCTGGGGCGTTTCCTGGACCAGGCCGTAGAGTTCGGAGGTGGAGGCCTGGTAGACGCGCGTCTTCTGCGCGAGGCCGAGGATGCGCACGGCTTCGAGGATGCGCAGGGTGCCCAGGGCGTCGCAGTTGGCGGTGTATTCGGGGGTCTCGAAGGAGACGGCCACGTGGGACTGCGCGGCGAGGTTGTAGATCTCGTCCGGCTGGATCTGCTGGATCACGCGGATGAGGTTGGTGGAGTCGGTGAGGTCGCCGTAGTGGAGGATGAACTTGCGGCCGTCGACGTGGGGATCCTGGTAGAGGTGGTCGATGCGGTCGGTGTTGAAGAGCGAGGAACGGCGCTTGAGTCCGTGGACCTCGTATCCCTTGCCGAGCAGCAGTTCGGCCAGATAGGCCCCGTCCTGGCCGGTGATGCCCGTGATGAGGGCTTTCTTGTGGCTCATGCTATGGTCTCCTGATGGGAAGTCTTTTGTTCGGCGCGCACCATGGCGGCGGCCACTTCGGGCATGGCCATGGTGGCGCGCCAGCCCAGCTTTTCCTGGGCTTTCGCTGGATTGGCGCGGCTCACGAGGATGTCGGAGGGGCGCAGGAGGCCCGGGTTGCGGTCCACGTGGTCGGCGTGGTCGAGGCCGAGTTCTGCGAAGACCCGGGCGGTGAAGTCCTGGAGGGAGAAGCTCCGGCCGGTGGCGATCACGTAGTCGTCGGGTTCGTCCTGCTGGAGCATGCGCCACATGGCGTCGACGTATTCGCCTGCCCAGCCCCAGTCGCGCACCACGTCGGTGTTGCCCAGGCTCAGGCGCTCGCCGGACCCGCTGGCGATGCGGCAGGCGGCGGCCACGATCTTGCGCGTGACGAAGCGCTGCGGGCGCAGGGGCGATTCGTGGTTGGAGAGGATGCCGGAGCAGGCGTAGAGCCCATAGGCCTCGCGGTAGTTGGCCACGGCCCAGTGGGCGGCGGCCTTGGCCACGGCATAGGGGCTGCGGGGCCGGAAGGGGGTCTCCTCGTCGGCGGGGCCGGGGGCGTTGCCGAACACCTCGGTGGAACAGGCGTTGTAGAGGCGAACGGGCTTGCCCAGCAGGCGCAGGAGTTCCAGGATGTTCAGGGTGGCGGCGGCCACGGACTCGAAGGTCTCCAGGGGCTGCTCGAAGGAGAGGCCCACGGAGCTTTGCCCCGCGAGGTTGTAGATCTCGTCGGGCTCGCAGCGCTCCACCGCCTGCCAGAGTCCCCGGAAATCGGTGACCGAGGCCGAGTGGATGACCACTCGATCCGCCACGCCCAGGGCCGCCAGGCCCGAGCGGTTGGCCATCTGGGCGTCGCGCGAGGTGCCGGCCACTCGATAGCCTTTGTCGCACAGGAGCCTGGAGAGGTAGGCCCCGTCCTGGCCGGAGATGCCGATGATGAGGGCGGATTTCATGCTGGGTCCGGGAGTTGACGTTTGGCGGCTTTTCTTGGGCCAAACGTAGGCCGCTGTCAATGGCGACCCGATGCGCTGTTGTGCAAATCGATGTGCAAGCAGTTGCACTTTGAGCGCGATGGATTCGGTGTGCTCACGTAAATAATCAACAACGTTGGCTTAATTTATTGGCACGCTTGCTGCTAAATGGTGGCGTCGGTCGACGAGACCCCGTCCGCCGCCGCACGCCGCGCCCGGCGCGGCATGATGGATGAATCCAAGGAGAACACCATGAAATCGCGTCTTGCCTTGTCGATCCTGGCCCTGGCGGCTGTCGTGGCCTTCGCGTCCCTGGCCGTCGCCCGTCCCGGCGGCGGGTTCCACGCCTGGCTTTCCAACCTGCCCCAGGAAAAGCAGGAGCAGGTGGCCAAGCTCTACGCCGAAGGCCGCCAGAAGCTCTATGACCTGGAGAGCCGCAAGTGGGCCAAGCAGGCCGAGATGAACGCCCTGCTCGTGCAGCCCAAACAGGACGCGGCCAAGATCGACGCCCTGGCCAAGGAGATCGGCACGCTCTCCTCCATGGTCTACCAGGAGCGCGTTGCCCTGCAGCAGCGCATCCTCAAGGAGACCGGCGTGAACATGCCCCTGGCGGGCGGCCCCGGCGGCGGCTACGGCCCCGGCTGCGGCGGCCCCGGCGGCGGCTACGGAAAGGGCATGGGCATGGGCTACGGCCCCGGCTGCGGCGGCCCCCAGGCGGCCCAGCCCCAGGCCGACCAGTTGCCCCCCTGCTGCCAGCCCCCCGGCCAGCAGGCCCCGCAAAAGCCCGCACAATAGTTCCTGTCCACCTCACCTCCCTCACCTCGGGAACCCCGCCCCCCATCGGCGGGGTTCCCCCTCATCCCTGGCCCGGCGATTGCCATGCACGCCCCCGAGGTATAAACCGCCCGAAGGCCCGGCCCCCTGCGGCCGGAGCGTTTCAACCCCGGGAGCCCGCTCATGATCCGACGTCTACTCTGGCTTCTCAGCTCCTTCGCCATGGCAGGCGTGGTCGCCTCCGCCCTGGCCCTCTTCGCGGGACCCTCCGCCGAAGTGGCCCAGTGGTCCGGCTGGACCTTTCTCGGCCTGTCCCACCCCAGGTGGCAGGCCCTGCACATGGGCCTGGGCGTCCTGCTGGCCCTGGCCTGGCTGGCCTCGCTCATCCCCTGCGGACGCCGCGTGATGGCCCCCGCCCAGGGCGAGGGCGACTTCGGCCCCTCCCTGGCCGTGGCCTGCATCGTCTTCGTGGCCTTCGCCGCCGCCTCGGCCCTGCTTCTTCCGCCGGGCGGAACCCTGGGGTCTCTCTCGGGGTCGCTCAAGAAGTGGCACGCCAAGAGCTTCGGGGAACCACCCCTGGCCGGAGCGGCCGACATGGCCCCTACGGAACTGGCCAAGCGGCTGAGCCTCGATCCCGGCAAGGCCCTCACCAACCTCGCCGTGCACAACGTGCGCCTGAGCTCCCCCGACGCCACCCTGGCCGAGATCGCCCGTCAGAACGGGCTCGTGCCCGCCGCCGTCTACGAGACCCTGCGCGGCGGCCGCGAGGCCAGGCTCCCAGCGCCCGTGGCCCAGGCCCAGGCCGAGGCCCCCAGGCCCCAGGCTCCGCCGCCCCCGGCCCTGCCCGCCGACCCCCCGCCGGGCCTGGGTCGCCTCAAGCTGGCCGACGTGTGCGAGCAATACGGCATGAACCTCCCGCGCGCCGTGGACACCCTGGCCAAGGCGGGCATCAAGGCCTCCGGCGACATGACCCTGCGCCAGATCGCCCAGTCCAACCTCATGCTGCCCGTGGAGGTCTACGACGCCCTGCGCGGCACGCCGCAGGCCGCGCCCGCGCCGCAGCAGGCTCCTGCCCCCGCGCCATCCCCCGCGCCGCAGCAGGCGCCCGCGCCCGTCGCCCAGCCCGCTCCGGCCCCTGAAACCCCGCACGGGCAGCAGCCGCCCATGCCCGCGCCGCCCCTCGTCGCCCCGCAGCCGCCCGCCCAGCAGGCCCCAACGGCCGTCCCCGTCCCCGAGGGCCTGGAACGCATGACCCTGGCCGCCTTCTGCCGCGAACACTCCCTGGACACCGCCCAGGCCCTGGCGCGCCTCAAGGCCAAAGGCATCGTGGCCTTCTCGGACATGACCTTCCGCGAACTGGCCATCGAGAACAACCTCACCCCCGAGCAGGTCATGGAACTGCTTGTGAGGTAACGCCATGGACGTCTCCGCCCCCAGAGCCCCGCGCAGCCTCCCGGCCCTTGCGGCCCTGGCCCTGGTGCTCATGGGGGCGGCCCTCTCGGTGATCACCTGGCGCAACTTGGAATCCCAGCGCCGCATCATCGACCAGCACGCCCTCTTCGCCGCGCGCACCATCCTGCGCGGCGTGGAGGCCAACTTCATGCGCCTGCTCCCCCACCTGGGGCGCATGCCGCGCGACCAGGCAGTGGAACGCCTCGAAGACCTCTTCCGCGAAGTGGTCGAATCCGGCGACCTCCTCTTCCTGGGCATCTACGGCGAGGACGGCGAACTCCACGTCTCCTCCGCCCCGCGCCACGCCAACAACGCCCTGCGCGCCCCCCTGGACCAGGACGCCCTGGCCGACCTGGCCATCACCGGCGAATGGTTCGGCACCCTCCCCCTGGGAGGACTGACCATGCTGGGCTACGCCGCCCGCATGCGCCCCGGCATGGCCAGGCTCTGCCCCGCCACCCCCGACACGCCGCCCGGACAGGAGCCACCCCCCGTCTACTTCCTCGTGGGACTCTCCCTGGACGAACACTACGCCCAGTACAACGCCATGCGCACCGCCGCCCTCATGCAGACTGGCTTCGTGCTGGGCGCGGCAGCCCTGGTCTGGGTGCTCCTGGTGGCCTTGCTGCGCCGCCGCGAGCAGTCCAGACGCCTCGTACGCCTGGAACACTTCCACTCCCGCCTGTTGGACTCGCTCCCCGAGGCCCTCCTCACCGTGGACGCCCAGGGCTTCGTCTCCGCCGCCAACCCGGCCGCCGCCGCCCTCCTCGGCCCAAGCCTCCCGGGGCGCGACTTCGCCTCGCTCCCCATCGCCGCCGCGCTCCACTCCAGCCACCCGGAACCGCAACCGTGGCGGCAGCTCGATCTCGACGGTCGAAACCTCGAAGTGCTCGTCGCGCCCCTCGAGGACGAAACGCTCCTGCTCCTGCGCGACCGCACCAAGCTGCGCTCCCTCGAACGCGACCTCGAGCAGTCCCGCCACCTCGCCGCGGTGGGACGCCTCGCCGCAGGCGTGGCCCACGAAATCCGCAACCCGCTTTCCGCCCTGCGCGGCTTCTCCCAGTTCTTCGCCGCCAAACTCAAAGGCAAGGACCCCGAGGAAACCTACGCCAACACCATGGTCCAGGAAGCCGACAGACTCGGCCGCGTCGTCACCGACCTGCTCTATCTCGCCCGGCCCAGGCCCTCCGAACCCGCGCCCGTCCACCTTCCGGAACTTGCCGCCGAGCTCGAGACACTCCTGCGCTTCGACTTCCAACGCGCCCAGGCCTCCTTCGAGACCGATCTCCAGGCCGACACCGCAGTCGCAGACCGCGACGGCCTCAAACAGGCCCTCATCAACCTCATCCTCAACGGACTCGCCAGCCTCCCCGAGCACGGCGGCGTCATCACCCTCGCCAGCCGGGAAACCCCCGACGGCGTAAGTCTGAGCGTCGTCGACACCGGCCGGGGCATGGAACCCGAAGAAAAACGTCGCGCCCTCGAACCCTTCTTCACCACCCGCAAGGAAGGCTCCGGACTGGGACTGGCCATCGTCCACAAGATCGTCCGCGACCACCTGGGGCAGCTCCACATCGACTCCGAACCGGGACAAGGCGCCGCCGTCACCCTCACGTTCCGGCACGCGCCCCAGGAGTCCCGGCCATGATCCGGAGGGAGGCGACGGCGCGGTCCGGGAAGCGGCCTCCGGCGTGCAAAGAGGGCTCCGCCCTCTCTGCACGCTCCCGCCGGGGGGAGAGCCTCCCCCCGGACCCCGGCGTTTGCTTCGCGTCGGCGGGAGGTGCTGCGGGGCACGGCGGCAGGAGTCTCGTGGGAGCAGCCTCCGGGTGCAGGGGTGACGGCTCAACCAACGGAGAGACATGAACACGCTTCTGGTGATCGACGACGAGCCCGGGCATCGCCTGATGGTGCGCGCTGTGATGGAGGATGCGGGCTGGCGGGTGGTGGAGGCCGCGTCGGGCGAGGCGGCGCTTCGGCATCTGCGCGGTTGCGCGCCTGCCGCGTTGCCTTCCGTGGCGCTTCTGGACATGCGCATGCCCGGCATGGACGGCATGGCTGCGCTGGCGGCGATCCAGGGTGTCGCGCCGGGGCTGCCGGTGGTGCTGCTCACGGCGTACGGCACGGTGGGGTCGGCGGTGGAGGCCATGAAGCGGGGGGCGTTCGATTATCTGACGAAGCCTGCGGACAACGAGGAGTTGAAGGCGGTGCTGGACAAGGCGGCGGAGTACGGCCGCCTGGTGTCGGAGAACAAGGAATTGCGGCGCAGGGTGGAATCCGGCGGGGCGGCGGGGCGTCTGGTGGGCGAGAGCCTGGGGATGCGCCAGGTGCGGGAGCTGTCGGCGCAGGTGGGCCCTGCGGAGGCCACGGTGCTCATCCTGGGCGAGTCGGGCACGGGCAAGGAGCTGGTGGCGGAACTGGTGCACGCCATGAGCCCGCGCGCGTCGAAGCCGCTGGTGAAGGTGAACTGCGCGGCCTTGCCGGGCGAGCTGCTGGAGAGCGAACTGTTCGGCTACGTGAAGGGCGCGTTCACTGGGGCCGTGAAGGACAAGCCGGGCCGGTTCCAGCTTGCTGCCGGGGGCACGCTCTTCCTGGACGAGGTGGGCGAGCTGCCGGTGAAGCTGCAGGCCAAGCTGTTGCGGGCCTTGCAGGAGCGGGTGGTGGAGCCGTTGGGCTCTGTGAAGCCGGTGGCCACGGACGTGCGCATCCTGGCGGCCACCAACCGGGACCTGCGCGCCGAGGTGGCGCGGGGCGCGTTCCGGGAGGACCTCTATTTCCGGCTGGCGGTGCTGGAGATCCGCATCCCGCCGCTGCGCGAGCGCCTGGAGGACCTGCCGGTGCTGGCGGCGCACCTGCTGGCCAAGCTGGGCGAGCGCAACAAGAAGACGGTGCGTTCGGTGAGCCCGTCGTACCTGGAGGCCCTGGGGCGCTACGGCTGGCCGGGCAACGTGCGGGAGCTGGAAAACGTGCTGGAGCGCTCGATCATCCTGTCGCGTTCGGACACGCTGACGCCGCAGACCCTGCCGCCGCACATGACCGAGGGAGCGGCGGCCTGCGCGCCGTGCCCGGAGCCTGCGGCCCCCGCGCCGGTGGGCCTTGAGGAGGCGGAGCGCCAGGCTCTGGTGCGGGCGCTGGAGGCCAACGAGGGGCACCGGGAGCGCACGGCGGAGGCGCTGGGCGTAAGCCGCAGGACGTTGCAGTACAAGCTGCGCAAGTACGGGCTGGCCAGGCGCGGGGGCGAGCGGTGATCGAGGGGATTCCCGAGGCCCTGCGACCTCTGGCGGGCGAGTTGGCCCAGGCCCTGCGGGGTGAGCTGGAGGGGGCGGGCTGCGCCTTGCGGGCGGGGGACCTTGAGGAGGTGAAGGCCAGGCTGCACGCGTTCAAGGGCGCGGCCATGCGTTTCGGGCTGACGGAGGTGTGGCAGGCGACGGCGCGGGCGGAGCAGGGGACGGGGAGGGCGCTGGCCCGAGCCCTGCGGGAACTGGGCGCACTGCTGGACGCGTTGGAGCGGGAGACGCGCGCGGAGGCTGCGGGGGGACAGGGCTGAGGCTTCAGTCCGCCTCGTCGAGCAGGCCCTGTTCCAGGCAGAAGGCGGCCAGTTCCAGGGAGCTGCGCAGTCCGAGCTTCTTCTTGAGGTTGGTCTTGTGTTTTTCCACGGTCTTCACCGAGACGAAGATGGCGTCCGAGATGTCCTTGTTGGTGAGGCCCTTGGCGGCGAACTTGAGCACCTGGCGTTCTCGGCGCGAGAGCATCTCCAGGGGGGATGGGGGCTTGTTGCCGCTGCGGCAGGCCTGGGCGAGCATGGCGGTGACTTCGCGGGAGAAGTAGCCCTGGCCGGCGGCCACGGCGGCGATGGCGGAATAGAGTTCCTCGTCGGAGCTCTGCTTGAGGAGGTATCCGTCCACTCCGGCCTGGATGGCGGCGGTGAGGAAGCTCTCCTTGCCATGTCCCGTGAGGGCCAGGATGCGCGTCCTGGGGAGGTGGCGCTTGATTTCCGCGATGGCCTCGGTGCCGTCCATGCGGGGCAGGGAGAGGTCCATGATCACCACGTCGGGGATCAGGGTCAGGGCCAGGGTCACGGCCGTCTGCCCGTCGGCCGCTTCGCCGCAGACCTCGAAATCGGTGTTGGAGAGGATCAAGGACTTGATCCCCTTCCTGACGATCTCCATGTCCTCAGCGATGAGCAGCGTGGTTTTTTTCACGGATTGCACTTGTAAGATGATGATTTCAGGTATCTAGAGTAGCCTAGCAGGATCTTTAGAAGAGTCAAGAGTTTGCGCCGCAGGAAGGAGCGGGGTTTGCAGTGGGAGGCGGCGCGGTTGCATGGGGCGCGCGGCCCGGCCGGGGATTTTGGCGGGAAGGTCCCCGGCCGGGGGAGCGAAGGCGGCTGGAGGCAGGAGCCGGGCCGCTAGTCCAGGCCCAGGGCGGCCAGGACCTTCTCGGCGGGCCTGCGTTCGGGCACCACGCGCGCGGGGAGCGCGCCGTCGTGCATGGCCTTGTTCATATAGAGGCCGCAGAAGCACTGGCCGTATTCGGCCACGTCGGCCTCCCGGTAGGCGCAGGGGCAGACGATGTCGCGGTCGGCCTCGTAGTCGCCCGAGGCCAGGCGGCAGGGGCAGGCCATGTGCCCGTAGCGCTCCTTGTTCACCAGGAGCATCTCCAGGAGGTCCATGGTCATGGCCTCGTCGGCGTTGAAGTGGTAGCCTTTCTTTTCCTGGACGGGGCCCAGCATGGCGCGCAGCGCTTTGGCGTCCACGGGCCTAGTCTCCGAGGGCCTTTTCCAGGGCGTCCCTGTCGAAGCCGATCACGGCGGTCTCGCCCACCATGACCGTGGGGAAGGACAGGCCCGGGTTCACCTTCTTGATGGCGTCGATGGTGTCGCGGCGCTCGTCGCCGGAGAGGCGGTCCACATAGACGCAGTCGTAGACTTGGCCGCGCTCGTCGAGGTATTCCTTGCAATGCTTGCAGTGGATGCAGGTGGAGAGGGCGTAGACCTTCACGATCTTGCTCATTGTGCGGCTCCTTGTGGTTTCGCGGCGGAGGGGCCGCGCGCAACGGTTTGGTAATTGATCCGCTTTTCCAGGCGGTAGGTCAAGGCCGAGAGAGGGTAGGTGAGGGCCAGGTAGAACAGGGCCAGGGGCAGATAGGCCTCGAAGGTCTTGTAGGTGGCGGCGTTGACGATCTCCGCGCCCTTGGTCAGTTCGCGCACGGCGATCACCGAGAGCAGCGAGGAATCCTTGATGAGCGAGACGAACTGCCCCGTCACCGGGGGGATGATGCGCCGCACGGCCTGGAGGAACACCACGTGGCGCAGGGTCTGGGCGTGGGTGAGCCCCGTGGAGCGCGCGGCCTCCCACTGGCCCTCGGAGATGGACTCGATGCCCGCGCGCACCATCTCCGTGATGTAGGCCCCGGAGAAGAAGGCCAGCACCGCCATGCCCGTGAGGAAGGGGTTGTCCACGCGCACCACCACGGCGAAGCAGAAATAGAAGATGTAGATCTGCGTGAGCAGCGGCGTGCCCCGGAAACACCAGACATAGAGCGTGGCCGCCTCGCGCAGCCAGATGTTCTGGGAGACACGGGCCAGCCCCCCGGCCAGGCCGATGCAAAGCCCCAGCGCGATGGCCCCGCAGGAGACCAGCACGGTGTTGGCGAAGCCGGTCAGGAACAGCTCCCGGTATTGCCACACCACGTGCCAGTTCCAGTTGTAGTCCAGTGTGGACAGGGCGGCGGCAAGGGCCAGGACGGCCAGGGCCAGGAGGACGAAGCGCACGAGGATGCGGTGGAGCATGGGGGGGTGAGGGCCCCGGCCGCGCGGCCGGGGCCCGGGAAGGACTAGTTGAGCAGGGGCTCGACGTATCTGGCGCGCAGTTCTTCCAGCGTGCCGTCGTTGCGGCGCAGGGAGACGAACATTTCCAGCCAGTTCCAGAGGTCGAAGTCTCCCTTGCGCATGGCGATGCAGAAGGGCTCGTAGGTGAAGGGCTTGAGCAGCGCGCGGGTGGCCTGGGGGAATTCCTTGGCGTGGCGCGCGATGGAGAGCTGGTCGTAGAGGAAGGCGTCGGCGCGGCCGTTGACCACCTCCTGCACGCAGGCGGACTCGTCCTTGTAGCGGTTGATGGTGGCCTTGGGGAAGCGCTTGGAGGCCACGATGTCGGCGGTGGTGCCGGTTTTCACGGCGATGACGCGCTTGGGTTCGTTGAGGGCGTCCACGCTTTCGAGGTCCGGCGCGCGCTTGGAGGAGAGCAGGGCGCAAAGGCCCGTCGTGAAGTAGGCGCTGGTGAAGGTGATGGTCTTGGCGCGCTCCAGGGTGCCGGTGATGCCGGAGATGATCAGGTCGATCTTGCCGGTCTGGAGGGCGGGGATGAGCCCGGTCCACTCCATGTCCTTGATTTCCAGCTCCACGCCCAGGTCCTTGGCGATCATGCGGGCCAGGTCCACGTCCAGGCCCACGGGCATGCCCTTGGCGTCGGTGGTTTCGAAGGGCGGGTATTTGAGCTCCATGCCCACCACCAGCTTCTTGCGGTTGACGATCTCCGTCAGCTGGCTGTTCCTGCTGATGTCGAAGGGCGTCTGCGCCAGGGCAGCCTGGGCGCAGAGCAGTACGGCGGCAAACAACATGAACACGGCGCGTTGCATCTCGCGGCCTCCTGTGGGGTCGTTCTGCGAAACGGGGTTACCTCAAAAGAGCGGCTGGGGCAAAGAGTAGTTCCGAATGGAACAATGTCCAGTGCCGCGCCCGGATCGCTCCGGCAGGAGCCAGGCTCCCGGCGTCGGCAAACGCTCGGAGCGTGCGCTTTGTGCCGCGCGCGCCCGGCGCAGGGGGTCACGCCCCGGGCAGGTCCGCCAGGGCCTGACGCACCCTGGCGAAGACGGCCACGGGGTCGCCGGAGGCGTCCACCACGGCGAAGCGGGCGGGCTCGCGCCGGGCCAACTCCAGGAAGCCCTGGCGAACCCGGTGGTGGAAGGCCAGGTCCAGGGCCTCGAAACGCCCCTCGGACTGGCTGGCCCCGGCTGCGTGGTTGCGCCCCCTGGCGCGGGTCAGGCCCTGTTCGGGGTCCAGGTCCAGGAGCACGGTGAGGTCCGGCGAGAGCCCCCCCGTGGCCAGGCGTCCCAGGTCGAGGAGCGTCTCCACGTCCAGGCCCCTGCCGAAGCCCTGGTAGGCCACGGTGGAATCGTGGAAGCGGTCGCAGAGCACGGCCTTGCCGGCCTCCAGGGCGGGGCGCACCACCTGGGCCACGTGCTGGGCGCGGTCGGCCAGGTACATGAAGAGTTCGGCGGTGGGGTCCAGGTGGGTGTTGCGGGCGTCCAGCAGGATGCGGCGCAGTTCCAGGCCCAGGGCGCAGCCGCCGGGCTGTCGCGTGGCCAGGGCCTCGCGGCCCTGGGTATCGATCCAGTCCTTGGCCAGGGCGATCTGGGTGGACTTGCCGGAGCCTTCTACGCCTTCAAAGGTAATGAACACTGGCTGGGCCCCTGTTCGGGTTTCCTGGGCTGCGGCGCTTCGGGGCGCACGCGCGCGGGGTTGAAGACGTAGCGGTCCAGGCCGCGCACGAAGGAGGTGACGCCGATCTTCTCGGGATCGTCCACGGCGGCCTGGAACTGGTGGACCTTGGCGTCGATGTTGTCCGCGAAGTGCAGGAGCATGGCCTCGGGGGTCATGGGCGAGCGGGGCGAGCCGTAGGCCAGCTCGCCGTGGTGGCTGATGAGCATGTGCCGGAAGTGCAGCACGAGGCCCGGGTCCAGGTCCTTGGCTTTGCGCAGGAAGGGCTCCAGGACGCCCATGCCAAGCACGATGTGGCCGAGCATCTGCCCTTCGTCGGTGTAGTCGCGGGTGAGGCCGCTGGAGAGTTCCCAGGCCTTGCCCATGTCGTGGAAGGCGGCGGCGGCCAGGAGGGTGTCGCGGTCCAGGTCCGGGTAGAGCTGGCACAGCGCCAGGACCACGCGGCACACGGCCAGGGTGTGCTCGACCAGGCCGCCCCGGTAGGCGTGGTGCATGGCCTTGGCCCCGGGGGCGGCAAGGAGTCTGGCGCGGATGTCGGGGTCCGTGAGCACCTTCTTGCAGAAGCGCCGCCAGGGGGCGTGGCCGATGTTGGCGCTGAGGAGTTCCTCGAGCTTGGCGTAGAGCGACTCGGGCTTTTCGGCGCTCTCGGGGAGGAAGTCGCCGTGGTCGACGCCCTCGGGGGCCGCGCCCAGGAGGGTGAGGCCGTCGAGGTTGATCTGGGGCTGGTCGCGGTAGGCGGTGACGGAGCCCGTGGCCAGGGCGAACTGCCCGGCCTGGATGTCGTCGAAGGCCTGGGCCCCGGGGGACCAGAGCTTGGCGTCGATGGCGCCGGAGGCGTCCTGGAGCTTGAGGGACCAGAAGGGTCCGTTGCGGGCCTGGCCCTTGGAGGCCTGGGCCACGAGGAAGCACTCGTTCACCTGGAGGCCCACGCTCAGGTCGCGCACAAAGATGCGTTTGTCGGTCACCGTCTTGCCAGCTTGTCGGGGGTTCACTAGTATGGGGTCAACTCGTGGGTTGAGTTACAGATTTCCACAGGCCGGGGCAAGAGGTCCTGGCCGGGGGGAGCGGCCCGCGCAACCAGAAAACCTCGTAGGTTCCATGAACATCCTCCTCACCAACGACGACGGCATCCAGGCCGTGGGCCTGCGCTCCCTTTACCACGCCCTCAAGCGCGCCGGGCACACGGTGCATGTGGTGGCCCCGGTCACGGAGATGAGCGCCGTGGGCCACGCCGTCACCCTGGCGGCCCCCCTGCGCGTGAAAATCTTCGACGAGCAGGGCTTCTACGGGCAGGGCGTCTCCGGCACGCCCGCCGACTGCGTGAAGCTGGGGCTCACCACGCTGCTCCCCGCGCCCCCGGACATCGTGGTCTCGGGCATCAACGCCGGGGCCAACGTGGGCGTGGACATCCTCTATTCCGGCACCGTCTCCGCCGCCACCGAGGGCGCGCTCATGGGCCTGCCCGCCCTGGCCGTCTCCTACGACCACTTCAGCCCCCAGGACCTGGCCGCACAGGGCGACTGGACCGCCGCCTTCCTGCACAAGGTCGACTGGGCCGCCCTGCCGCTCCACTGCGTGCTCAACCTCAACTTCCCCGACCGCCCCATGGACCAGGCCAGGCCCCTCAAGGTCTGCCCCCAGACCAGCGCCGGCTACGACGACTGGTACGAGGAGCGCACCGACCCGCGCGGCCGCAAATACTACTGGCTCACCGGCGTCATCCCGCCCGAGAAGGTCCGCCCCGGGCAGGACCGCGCCCTGCTCACCGAGGGCCACGTGACCCTCACCCCCCTGCGCTTCGACTTCACCGACCACGCCGTCATGCAGACCCTGGCCCACCTGGACGGCTGAGCGCTACCCGCCGAAAGAACAAAGCCCGGACGGCCGCATGGCCGTCCGGGCTTTCTTGCGTCGAGGGGGCGTTTCCCTACAATTCCACCTGCACGCCCAGCTCCATCACCCGGCCGGGCGGGATGTTGAAATAGGCCGAGGCGGGCCGGGCGTTGCGGCTCATGAACTCGAAGAGGCGCTTGCGCCATGGGGCCATGGAGGTTTTGCCGCTGGTGAAGAGCGATTCGCGGCCAAGGAAATAAGTGGTGTCCGCCAGGTCGATGTCCACGCCCGCCGAGCGCACGAACTCCAGGATCTGCGGCACGTCCGGGGTCTGCATGAAGCCGTAGGTGGCGATCACGCGGTAGAAGCCCTCGCCCAGGCAGGAGACGGCCAGGTTCTCGCCCAGGCTGGCGTAGGGCTCGTCGGAGGATTGCATGGAGAGGATCACCACCTTCTGGTGGATCATCTTGGTGTGTTTGAAGAAGTGCAGGAGCGTCACCGGCGCGCCCGTTGGCGACACCGAGAGGAACACCGCCGTGCCTTTGCCCCGATGGGGTTTTTTGGCCTCCACGTCCTTCAGGAAGAGCTCCAGGGGAATGGATTCCTTGCGCAGGGCCGCGCCCAGGGCGGCGCGTCCGGCCTTCCAGGTGCTCATGCACAGCACCACCGTGGCCGCGATGACCACGGGAATCCAGCCGCCGTCGAAGATCTTGAGCAGGTTGGCCCCGAAGAAGGACACGTCGAAGCTCAGAAAGAGCGCGAGCAGCGGCAGGGCCTTCCACAGGGGCCAGCCCCAGCGCTTGTGCGCCACGAGGAAGTAGAGGCAGGAGGTGATGGTCATGGTGGCGGTCACGGCGATGCCGTAGGCCGCAGCCAGCCTGCTGGACTCCTTGAAGATGAGCACCAGGGCCACACAGCCCCACATGAGGAAGGCGTTGATCTCGGGGATGTAGATCTGGCCTTCCATGTCGCTGGCGGTGTGGATGATGCGCACGCGCGGATAATAGCCCAGCTGCACGGCCTGGCGGATGATGGAGAAGATGCCCGAGATCATGGCCTGGCTGGCGATGATGGTGGCCATGGTGGAGAGCGCCACCATGGGCAGCACCCAGCCCCGGGGCACGATGCCGTAGAAGGGGTTGGCCACGATGTCCGGGGCGGCCAGGAGACCCGCGCCCTGGCCGAAGTAGTTGAGCAGCAGCCCCGGGTAGGCGTAGAACAGCCAGGAGAGCTGGATGGCCCGTTTCCCGAAATGGCCCATGTCCGCATAGAGGGCCTCGCCGCCGGTGATGCACAGCACCACCGAGCCCAGCACCAGCAGGCCGTGCAGGTGGTTGCGCGCGAAGAAGTCCACGGCGAAGGCGGGGTTGAGCGCCGCGAGCACCTGGGGGTGCTCCGCGATCTGCCAGAGCCCCAGCCCGCCGATCACGCAGAACCATACGATCATCACGGGCCCGAAGATGCGCCCGATGCCAGCCGTGCCGTGCTTCTGCACCATGAACAGGCCGAAGAGGATCACCAGGGTCAGGGGCTCCACGAGCCGACCGGCCGCCGGCGTGACCACCTCCAGGCCCTCCATGGCCGAGAGCACCGAGATGGCAGGGGTGATCACCGCCTCGCCGCAGAGCAGCGCAACAGGTTTGTTAAAGGCATGCCTCACGCCAAGCTCATACATTACATTT
>NZ_JBZVFJ010000092.1:0-15406 GCF_058402725.1 Fundidesulfovibrio sp.
CCAAGCCCCCCCTTCGGGAGGCCTGCGTCTGCTTCGCAAGCCGATGCTCATAAGCGTCGCGATTTTGAAAACATGAATATGTTTTCAAAATGATGAACAATGGTTTTGCTGCTTGCCTTGACAATTCGTGTGGACGAATTGTGAGGACGCTGCACCGGCAGGCAGGAACAGGCCGCCAAGCCCCCCCTTCGGGAGGCCTGCGTCTGCTTCGCAAGCCGATGCTCATAAGCAGGGACGGGCGTGTGGGCGAGGTGCGCAAGCGCTCCCCCCTGACCGCGCCGGGAGGGGCGGGAGCGCCCGCAGGGACGCTTCGTGACGGAGGCTGCTGGCGGTGGCAGCGTCTGGTCCGGGCCGGGCGGAATCAGGAGTCCGTGCAGGTGCAGGCGGCGTCCCCGGCCACGGTGACGCGGTTCTTCCCGGCCTTCTTGGCCTCGTAGAGGGCCATATCCACCCGGCGAACCAGCGCCTCGGCGGTTTCGGAGGGATGGAACTGGGCCACGCCCAGGCTCGCGGTGACGGGTCGGCCTACGCTGAAATCCTGGCAGGCCAGGGTTTTGGCCAGCTTGCGCCCGCAGGTGAAGGCCCCCTGAAGCGTGGTCTGGGGCATGATCACCATGAATTCCTCGCCCCCGTAGCGGCACACCACGTCCGTGACGCGCACTCCGGCGCAGACCGTCCGGGCCAGGGCCACCAGCACGGCGTCCCCGGTCTGGTGACCGAAGGTGTCGTTGACGGCCTTGAAGTCGTCGATGTCCAGCATGAGCAGGCACAGCTCCGACCCGTAGCGTTTGGCCCGGCCGATCTCCTTGGCCAACTCGGCCTCAAAGGCCTGGCGGTTGCCCACGCCGGTGAGGTGGTCGCGTCCGGCCAGTTGGAAGAAGCGCACCCGCTCGTGCTCGATGCGCGAGATGTCGGTGAAGGTGAGCAGGTGGAGGTCGCCGCCGTCCATGCGCACGCGGTCCAGGCGCAGGAGGAAGCGGGCGGGCTTGCCGCCGCGCTCCTGGCCGATGCCCGCCAGGATGAATTCGCGTCCGGTGTGGCGCTCGAGCCAGGAGGCGATGCTCTGCGGCAGGGAGGACTGGGCCATGCCGTGGCGCAGGGCCAGGGTGAAGTTGGCGCGAAGCCAGGCGCCCAGGTCCTGCCCTTCCAGGGCAGCGCGCGGCAGGATGGCCTGCGGGTCGTTGAAGTAGAGGACGCGCTCGCCGTCGGTGAGCAGGTGGCAGTTGGGCACGTGGGAGAGCAGGCCTCCCGCCATGGCCTGCCGGTAGGCGTCGCGACCGCGCTTTGAGAGGGTTCGGGCGGCGCGTTCGAGCCCGGCGAAGATGTCCTCGGCGTTGTAGGGCTTCTTGATGAAGAGGTTCACGCCCAGCTCGATGGCGTCCAGGTAGGACTCTTCCGCGCCGAAGGCGGAGGCCACGATGACGAAGGGGTCGCCGCCGGTGCCGCGGATCTCCCGGATCATGCCCAGGCCGTCCAGGCAAGGCATGCGCAGGTCGGTGACGATCACGTGGGGCGCGTGTTCGCGCCAGATGTCCAGGCCGCACCGGCCGTTGTCCGCCTGGAAGACCTGGGCCACGCGGTTTTCGAGCACAAGCATGAGGGCGACGCGCGAGGGCGCGTCGTCTTCCACGATGAGTACCTTGAGCGAGTGCAGCGAAAGACCGGTCATTGATGCGGAACCTACGGAAAAGAAAAAGTTTTTGAATGGATATCAGATATTGGCGGGGAGTCAAGGGCCAGAGAGCTGTATCGAAGGTTGGCAGATGCTCGCCCCAGGCGCTGCGGCGGCCACCCGGTTGTGGGCGGAGCCGTGTGGCCCGTTCTACGCGTTCAAGGCCCTGTCCCGCAGCAGGAAAAGCGGGGCGTCCGGTTCCGGGCTGCCGGGCGGGGAGGGGACGAAAGGCGTGGGCGCGGCCTCAGGGGGTGTTGGAATCGGTTCGTGCAGGAGGAGGCAGCCGACGGTCGGTCGAGGAGGGCGTCGCGGTCATTCGGCGCGGATCTGCACGCCCTGGCGCTCCTGGACCAAACCGCGCACGAAGGCCTGGCCCATTTGGCCGAAGAACTCCTCCATGCGCGACTGCTCCTTGCGGGGGCCGCGCACGATGCCAGGCTTGCGGCGGGTGACGCCCGAGAGCGTCCTGAGTTCTTCCAGGGCGTCCTCGGCGGAGCCCATCTTGTCCACGAGCCCCAGGGTGAGGGCGTTGGCGGCGGTCATGGCCTTGCCCTGGAGGGCGTTGACGGCGGCGGGGTCCAGGTTGCGGGACTGGGCCACGTCGGCCACGAAGATGTCGCGCAGGTCGGTGATGAGCTCCTGGAGATAGGCCTTGTCTTCGGCGGTCATGTCCCGGAAGGGCGAGCCCGCGTCCTTGAGGGTTCCTGTGGTGAAGCTGTGGAAGGCCAGGCCCAGGCGGTCTGTGGCCTCGCGCACGTTGGGGAACATGCTGCGCACGCCGATGGAGCCGGTGATGGAGCCGGGGAGGGCGTAGATCACCTTGGCGGGGCAGGCCACATAGTAGCCGCCGCTGGCGGCCACGGAGCCGAAGGAGGCCACCACGGGTTTGTGGCGGGCCAGGTCGCGCACGGCGCGGTAGATCTCCTGGGAGGGGCCGAAGCCGCCGCCGCCGGAGTCCACGCGCAGGAGCACGCCCTTCACGGCCTTGTCGTCGCGCAGTTTCCGCACGAAGGCCACCACGCGCCGGGAGCTTTCGATGGTCCCCTCGATCTGGACCACGCCGAGCTTCTCGGAGTCGAACCAGGAGAACAGGGGGTCCTCGTCGTCCTGGCCGTCGGCGGGAAAAAAGGCCATGGCCCCCACGGAGAGGGCCATGGCCGCGAGAAGAAGCGCGAAGACGAAGAGCACGGGATGTTTCCCGCGCAGCCCCGTCTTCGCGGTCGGTTCGTTACTGCTGGGCATCCTCTTGCTTCTGGCGCAGGAGGTCGCCCAGGCCGACGCCCACTTCGGGGCCGGAGGAGCGGTATTCCTTGGCCTTGCGCTTGTCGTCCTCGTCCTTGATGGCCTTGATGGAGAGCCCAAGGCGGCGCTCGTCGGCCGAGACGTGGATGACGCGGGCTTCGATCTGGTCGTTCTCTTTGTAGAGTTCGGCCGGGGTCTTCACCTTCTTGCGGCTGATTTCGGAGACGTGGACCAGGCCTTCGATGCCCTCTTCCACTTCCACGAACAGGCCGAAGTCGGTGATGTTGGTCACGGTGCCCTTCACGGTGGCACCCACGGGGTAGCGGGCGGGCACGTCGTGCCAGGGGTCGTCGGCCAGCTGCTTGATGCCCAGGGTGAACTTCTCGTTCTGCTTGTCCACGGTGAGCACCTTGGCGCGCACCACGTCGCCAACCTTGAACATCTCGCCGGGGTGGCGGACCTTCTTGGTCCAGGAGATGTCGGAGACGTGGATGAGGCCGTCGATGCCGTCCTCGATGCCGATGAAGATGCCGAACTCGGTGATGTTCTTCACCGTGCCTTCCAGCACCGCGCCCTCGGGGTAGCGGTCGGCCACCAGATCCCAGGGGTTGGGCTTCACCTGCTTCATGCCGAGGCTGATGCGCTTCTTGTCCTGGTCGACGCCCAGCACGACCACCTCGACCTCGTCGCCCAGGTGGACCATCTGGGAGGGGTGGCGCAGCTTGCGGGTCCAGCTCATCTCGGAGATGTGCACCAGGCCCTCGACGCCGGCTTCCAGTTCCACGAAGGCGCCGTAGTCCACCAGGTTGGTGACCTTGCCGGACATGCGGCTGCCCACGGGGTACTTGTCGGCGATGTTCTGCCAGGGGTCGGGCGTGAGCTGCTTCATGCCCAGGGAGACCTTCTGCTTGTCCTTGTCGAAGGAGAGCACCTTCAGTTCAAGCTCGTCGCCCAGGCCGACCATCTCCTTGGGATGCTTCACGCGCTTCCAGGACATGTCGGTGATGTGCATCAGGCCGTCCAGGCCGCCCAGGTCCACGAACACGCCGTACTCGGTGATGTTCTTGACGCGGCCGGTGACGGTCTGGCCCTCTTCGAGGGTGGTCAGCAGGTCGCGGCGCAGGGACTCGCGGCGTTCTTCCAGCAGGACGCGGCGCGACACGATGACGTTGGAGCGCCGGCGGTTGATCTTGAGGACACGGAACTCGAATTCCTTGCCGACCAGAGCGTCCATGTCGGGCACGGGGCGCAGGTCCACGTGGGAGCCGGGCAGGAAGGCTTCGACGCCGCCCAGGTCCACGGTGTAGCCGCCCTTGATGCGCCGCTGGATGCGGCCGGAGATGATGTCGTCCTTGTCTTGGAGGTCTTCCAGCTTGTCGAAGAGCTGCATCCGCTTGGCGCGGTCGCGGGAGAGGTGGATGGTCCCCTCGGATTCGTTCTTGCCCACCACGTAGACGTCGATTTCTTCGCCCACGCCCACCGTGACGTTGCCTTCGGCGTCGGTGAATTCCGACACCGGGATCTGGCCCTCGGACTTGAAGTTCACATCCACCAGGATGTGCTCCTTGCCCACGCGCACCACCACGCCCTTGGTGATGACGCCTTCCTCGAGATCCCCGAAGTCTTCGTTCAGGTAATCTTCGAGAGCGGCCTCGAAGTTGACTTCCATGTCCTGGTTGCTGGTTGATTTGGGATGTTCGGCGTTGATCATGACTTGGTTGACCTCCAACAGGATATTCCCTCGCAAAAAAGGATTCAGACCCGTACCCGATATGGCGTTGGGTGACAACCGCTAATAACGCCTCCGGGGCGCGTTTCAGCCGGGGATTGGGAGTTTTTGGACAAGCACCCGGTCCACCCTGCGGCCGTCGAGGTCCACCACCTCGAAGCGGTGTCCTTCGTGCTCGAAGGCCTCGGCCACGGCCGGGATGCGGCCCAGCCGGAAGAGCACGAACCCGGCCACGGTCTGGAAGTCTCCGGAGGGCACGTTCTGGCCAAGGCGCTCGAAGAGTTCGGCCGCCGGGGTGAGCCCGTCCACCAGAAGCGAGCCGTCCTGGCGCACGGCGATGCGCTCCTCGCCGCGGGAGGAGGGCGCGAGCCCGCCCACGATGGCAGCCAGCACGTCGGTGAGCGTGGCCAGGCCCTGCACGGCCCCGAACTCGTCCACCACCACGGCCATGGCCTGGCCCGCCTCGCGCAACTGCACCAGCAGGTTGGAGACCGTGGTGGTCTCCAGCACGTGGGGCGGGTGCTGGAGCAGGGCGCGCACGGCCTTGGGGTCGCCCGGGTCGATGCAGAGCAGGCCCTTGGCCTCGGCCACGCCCAGCAGGTTGTCCAGGCCGCCGCGCACCACCGGGAAGCGGTTGAAGGGCGTGGCCCGGATGGTGGTCTGGATGCGCTCCGGGTGGTCCAGGTCCAGGGCGGTGATGCGCGCGCGGTGGGTCATGACGGCCGCCACGGGACGGTCGTCCAGGAGCAGGACGCGTTCGGCCATGGCCCCCTCGTCGTGTTCGAGCACGCCCGAGGCGGCGGCCTGGCGCACCAGCAGGCGCAATTCGTCCTCGCTCACGCCGTCGTGCCCGCCTTCGCTCTTGGGAAAAAGCCGCAGCACCAGGTGGGTGGAGGCCGAGAGCACCCAGACGAAGGGGGCGGCGAGGCGCAGCAGGGTGGCCATGGGCCGGGCCACGGCCACGGCCATGGCCTCCGGGTTGGCGATGGCCAGGCGTTTGGGGACCAGCTCCCCGGCAATGAGCGACACGTAGGTGACCCCGGCCACCACCAGGGCGAAGCCCAAGGTTTCGGCGTGGGGCGCGAGCGCGGGAACCCCCGCCAGCAGGGAGCGCGCGTGCCCGGCCAGGGAGGCCTCGCCCAGCGCGCCCGAAAGGATGGTCAGAAGCGTCACCCCGATCTGGAGCGCCGCCAGGAAGTTCTGGGGCCTTCGCCCCAGTTCCAGCGCCGCGCGCGCCCCGCGCGATCCCCGGGAGGCCATCTGCTCCAGGCGGTGGGGCCGGGCCGTGAGCACGGCCAGTTCGGCGGCGGCGAAGCATCCGCCCAGAAGGATCAGCCCGAGCACCAGGGCGAGGTCGGCAAGCAGATCGAGCATGTGGAGGGTATAGGGCTCTGCGGCCGTCCAGGCAACCGGAACGGGAGGGAAGCTCGTAAAGAATGATTCCTGGGGGGCATTCTTTATTGATGGCTCGTGAGGCTCCAGTGCGCATCGAGAAGTTGTTCATATCTCTGGACCTGACCTGTGGAGTCGTATATGCTTGGGAATGATATGCTCCGTCACCCTGCGGGGGGAGGCGCTCCCTGAAAGGTCAAGGCAGACGCGGGGCAGTGGGCTGCGGCGGAGGGCGTCCGGGACAGGGCATCGCGGTTGTAACCTTCAACGTCGGAGGGGGGCATGCGGCTCACACTGAAACTGGCGCTGGCGTTCGGGGCGTGCACGGCGCTCATCGTGCTGCTGGGCTTGGCCAACATCCATTCCATGCGCTCCATGAGCCTGAACATCAACGAGGTGGCCACCAACTGGCTGCCCAGCGTCAAGATTCTGGGCGAGATCAACGCAAGGCTCAACGACGTGCGCAGGGTCCAGCTCCTGGCCGGGATCGCCGAAACGCAGGAGCTGCGCCAGGAGCAGGAGGGGCGGGTCAAGGCGTCCCTGGAGAAGCTGGAGGCGGCCCGGGGGGTCTACGAAAAGCTGATCTCCAGCGACGAGGAACGCAAGGTCTACGAGGACTTCAAAAAATACTTCGCCGAATACCTCGCCCTGCAGAAGACCGTGGCCGAACTGAACAAGGCCGGCAGGAACGAAGAGGCGCTCAAGATGCAGTCCACGGGCATGCGCGCCTCCTTCAACGGAGCGCTGGACGCCGTGAACCGCGCCATCGCCATCAACGACAAGGGCTCCGCCGCCGAAGCGGCCAGCGGCATCGCATCCTACGAGCGAGCTTGGCTGGTGTCCGTGATCATGCTCGCGGTCTCCTTTGTCACCGCCATGGCCCTGGGCTACTTCATCCCGCGCTCCATCACCGCGCCGCTCTTCAAGAGCGTGGCCTTCGCAGACAAGCTTTCCGTGGGCGACCTGAACGCCACGCTGGACATCGACCTCAAGAACGAGATCGGCGCGCTGGCCAACTCCCTGCGCGGCGTGGCCGAGGCCGAACGCAACGTGGCCGCCCTGGCCGCCAAGGTGGCCTCGGGCGACCTGACGGCCCAGGTGGAGCCGCGTTCCCCGGTGGACACCCTGCTCATGTCCTTCAAGGCCCTCGTGGAGGCCGAGAAGGGCGTGGCGGACCTGGCCCGCAGGCTCTCCGTGGGCGACCTGGGCGTGGACGTGAAGCCGCGCTCCGACCACGACGACCTGATGCGCTCCATCGCAGCGCTGGTGGAGGCCGAGAAGGGCATCGCGGCGCTCTCCGCCAAGCTCTCCCAGGGCGACCTGCGCGTGGACGTGAAGCCCCGCAGCGCCGAGGACGAACTGCTCAACGCCTTCGCCACCATGGTCAGCCGCATCACCGGCGTGGTGGTGGAGGTGCAGGCCGGCGCGCAGAACGTGGCCTCGGGCAGCGAGGAGCTTTCCTCGGCGGCCCAGAGCCTCTCCCAGGCCACCACGGAACAGGCCGCCGCGCTGGAGGAATCCTCCGCGTCCATGGAGGAGATGTCCTCGTCCATCAGCCAGAACGCCGACAACGCCCGCCAGACCGAGGCCATCGCCGCCAAGGCCGCCCAGGACGCCAAGGAGTCCGGCGGGGCCATGGCCCAGACCGTGACGGCCATGAAGGACATCGCCCGGAAGATCTCCATCATCGAGGAGATCGCCCGGCAGACCGACCTGCTGGCCCTCAACGCCGCCATCGAGGCCGCCCGCGCGGGCGAGCACGGCAAGGGCTTCGCGGTCGTGGCCGCCGAGGTGCGCAAACTGGCCGAGCGCAGCCAGCAGGCCGCAGCCGAGATCAACACCCTTTCGGGCAGCTCCACGGCCGTCACCGAGAGCACCGGCGACCTGCTCAACCGGCTCGTGCCCGACATCCAGAAGACCGCCGAACTGGTGCAGGAGATCAGCGCCGCCAGCGCCGAGCAGAATTCCGGCGCGACCCAGGTGAACAAGGCCCTGCAGCAGCTCGACCAGGTGGTGCAGCAGAACGCCTCCGCCGCCGAGGAGATGGCCTCCACCGCCGAAGAGCTCTCCGGGCAGGCCGAGCAGCTCCAGAGCGTCATCTCCTTCTTCCAGGTGGACGAGGACGCCTCCGGGACGCGGCGCATGCTTCCCCAGTCGAGAACAGCCAAGCCTCAGCGTTCCGCCGGAGCAGCCCCCAAGAAGAAGGGGCAGGGCGTGGCCCTGGCCATGGGCGACGACCTTGACAACAAGGACTTCGAACGGTTCTAGGCGCGGGCAAGGAGCAACACCATGAGCGACACATCGCACGCCACGAGCCATCGCTACCTGACCTTCACCCTGGGCCGGGACATGTTCGCGCTGGACATCGCCTGCGTCCGCGAAATCCTGGACATGACGGACATCACCCGCATCCCGCAGGCCCCCGAGGCCGTGCGCGGCGTGGTGAACGTGCGCGGCGCGGCCGTGCCCGTGGTGGACCTGCGCCTGCGCTTCGGCATGGAAGCGGGCGAGCAGACGGTGCACACGCGCATCATCATCGTGGAAATCCCCACGGGCGATTCCATCACGGTGCTGGGGGCCATCGCGGATTCGGTGAAGGAGGTGCTGGAACTGGAGCCCGACGCCATCGCAGCCCCACCCAGCATGGGCACGGGCGTGGGCACGGACTTCCTGCGCGGCATCGGCAAGTCCGGCGGCAGGTTCATCCTGATCCTGGAGATTTCCAAGGTCCTCGGTACCTCGGAGGTGCTCTCCATCAAGGAGCTGGGAGAGGCGGCCGCCGGAGAAGGGCACGGCTGAGCCCATCCGGATTGACTCTGCGGCTGGCTTTGCCGTCCGTAAGCGGCTCTGACAAACCCCGTCTTCGGGGTTTGTCATCACGCTGGTGCGGGCTCCTGCGGAGCCCGCCCGCTGCGCCCTCCAAGGCTGGACCGCAGGGCGGGCAGCGGCTATGAGTCGCGTGGCCATGGCCCAGTCCTTTCTCGCCCTCGCCGAGCTTCTGCTCCTCGCGGCCTCCTGGTACCGCCTCCAGGACGGGGAACTCTCCGTGGCCGAGGCCCTGGCCCGGTCGCTGGCCCTTTCGCTGGCCGCCCTGGGCCTTGCTTCCATCGCCCTCTTCGCGGCGGGCCTCACGCGCTTTCACCACCTGCTGGACGCAGGTATCCTGGGCTTCGCGGGCTACGCCCTGCACGCCGGGAGCAGGCGCTTCCTGGCCGAAATGCGCCGCGCGGCAGCCTCCCTCGCAAGAGAGCCGCTGGCCTGGTGTCTGGGCGCGGCGGCCCTGGCGCTCTTCGTCCAGGCCCTGGCCGCGCCGCCCGCCAACTGGGACTCCATGACCTACAACCTGGCCCGGGTGCTCCTGATGATGCAGGAGAACACGCTCTTCCCGGTCAACTACAACACCTTCCGCCAACTGGCCTTCAGCCCCGGGTTCGACCTCCTGCACTTCTTCTTCCTGCGCCTGGGCACGGACGCGGGCGTGGCCGTCTTCGCCTGGGCGGCCTGGTGCTGCG
Organism: Fundidesulfovibrio sp.; assembly: GCF_058402725.1. Taxonomy (NCBI): domain Bacteria; kingdom Pseudomonadati; phylum Thermodesulfobacteriota; class Desulfovibrionia; order Desulfovibrionales; family Desulfovibrionaceae; genus Fundidesulfovibrio; species Fundidesulfovibrio sp. Next base: position 9,548 of record NZ_JBZVFJ010000092.1, read on the forward strand.
TGGCGCTGGCGGCCTACGCCCTGGCCCGGGAGAGAGGCACCCGCCCCATGGCTCTGGCGGTGGCGCTGGTCACGGCGTCGCTCAAGCTCCTGGCGCTCCAGGCCACGTCCACCAAGAACGACATCGGCGCGGCGGCCCTGGCCTGCGCCTGCCTGCTGGGCCTCTCGGCGCTCCTGCGCCGGGGCCGCGCGTCGGACGCGGGCTTTCTGGCTGTTTGTCTGGTCTACGGGCTCTCGGTGAAGACCTATTTCGCCTTCTTCGCGCTCTGCCTGGGGGGCTCGATGCTGCTGTTCTACGGGCGCGAACTGGCCTCCCTTGCGCAGGGGGCCTGGCGGGCCTCGCCCCGGGGCGTGCTGGCGGGCCTCGGCCTGACGCTTGCGGGAGCCTGCCTGGCGCTGGCCACCCAGATCGTCTGCCTCCTGCGCTTCGGCGACCCCTTCGGCCCCGAACCCTACGTCTCGGCGCACCGCAACCTGGACGGCCTGACGGGCCTTGCGTCCAACCTCGTCCGCTACGCCCTCCAACTGCCGGACCTGCCAGGGGCCTGGTGGACGAGCCTCCTCCGGCAGGCGCACCGGGCGCTCCTGGGAGGGGACATGGGGCCGGGCGCGTCCATGGCCTTCGCCCCGGCCTACGGCCCCGGGGCCTGGTGGAGCGAGGACGTGGGCTGGTTCGGCCCCGTGGCGCTCCTGGCGGCCGGATGCGCGCTGGCCGCGCTGTTCAGCCGGGAGCGCTTCGTGCGCTCGGTCTCCTGGACCCTGGCGGGCACGGCCCTGTGCCTCTGCGCGACCATCGCCTGGATGGGCTACAACGGGCGTTTCTTCTCGATGGTGTTCGCCTGCTCCGCGCTGCCCCTGGCCTGGGGCGCCCGCTGGTGGTGGGCCGGGCGCTGGCCGCGCGGGATCGTGCTGGGCGCAAGCCTGGCCGTGCTCTGCTCGGTGCTGCTCCTCAATCAGGAGAAGCCCTTGCTGGACCACACGGACCTGGGAGGCGCGCCGACGGACTGGGCCAAGGCCCTGCACCGCCGAGAGGGCGGCCGCCGGGGCGTGCACGACGAGCACTTCAATTCCATCGTCTTCCTGGAATACCTCAAGCGGGGCACCTTCCCGGACCGGCGGATGCTCCTGGTGGCCGGGCCCGACAGCTGGGTCTATCCGCCGCTCTTCTTCGGCGCGCACCGCTGGGTGGTCACGGGGCGGGAAAACCCGGTGGCCCGTCTGGACGGGGAATCCTTCGACATCCGCGACTGCGCGCGCCTGCGCGAACTGGCCCGGCGCTTCGACCTGGTGGTGGTCATGGAGCACGACGAGGCCCTGGCCTGCGTCCAGGGGGCGGGCTGGCGCGAGGTGCTGCGCACCGTGGCCCACTGGGGTCCGGTGGCCGTGTTCGAGCCCGGCCCCGCGCCCTGAGCGGGGCCCTCCCGGCGCGTGCGTTCTCGACAGGGGGCGGCCCGGCATGTACACGGAAATGCGAACGAATGACGCCGCTGCGCGGCGCGCAAGGAGACCCGCATGGCCGAGACGAAGACCTACACCCTTGAGGAACTGGCGCGCTTCGACGGCAAGGAGGGCCGCCCCGCCTACGTGGCCCAGGGCGGCAAGGTGTACGACATCACCGCCTCGAAGCTCTGGAAGGCCGGACGCCACATGAACCGCCACGCCGCCGGGGCCGACCTCTCGGCGGAGCTGCCCCACGCGCCCCACGGCAACGACCGCCTGGAGCGCTTCCCCCTGGTGGGCGTGGTGGCCCCCGAGTGCGCCGTGCCCCGCGCCCAGGACCGTGACGCCGAGCTGCCCTGGCTCTTGCGCAAGAGCCCCTTCCTGCGCCGCCACCCCCACCCCATGACCGTGCACTTCCCCATCGGCTTCGCCGCCGGGGCCGTGTTCTTCCTGGTGCTCTTCAAGCTCTTCGGGGGGGCGTTCCTGGAGTCGGGCGTGCACGCCATGAACCTGGCGGGCGCGGTGTTCACGCCCGTGGCCCTGGTTACGGGGCTGGCCACATGGAAGTACAACTACGGCTCCACCCTGGTGCGGCCGGTGAAGATCAAGCTGGCCCTTTCGCCCGTCCTGTGGGTGCAGTTCGTGGCCTGCGCGGCCTGGTTCGGGTTCGATGCGGCGGCGCTCTCCACGGGTTCCGGTCTGGCGCTGCTCACGCTCTCCATGCTGCCGGTGATGGGGGTGCTGGGCTTCATCGGGGCCACGCTCACCTTCCCCCTGCACGACTAGGGCTCGTCGCCCGCACTCGCCGCGCGCAGCGAGGAACAGGGCGGGAGACCGCCCATGAGCGACTCCCGCCAGCCTCGGCTGCGGGCCATGCCGTCAAAAACGCCGCCGCCCCGGCCTTGTTGCAGGCCGGGGCGGCGTTTTTTTGCGTCCAGCGCCGGGTGGCGCGGCAGCCATTCCTCGAGCGTTCCGGGCGCTGGCGTGGCCCCGGTTCGCTTCCGAAGCGGCCGCTATTTCTTGTAGCGCCCGGAGAGCCAGCCCCGGGCCAGGATGTGGCCCTCCACGGCCAGGAGGAAGTCCTGCTTGGAGGCGTTCTCGGGCAGGTCCAGCAGGCTGTCCAGGGCGAACACCTCGATGAGGTAGCGCCGCGTGACCCCTGCCGGAGGGCACGGCCCGACGTAGCCGGGCTTGGCGTTGCCCAGGGCGATCTGCATGCCGTCGCCCTTGATGTGGCGGGCCCTGGGCTGGTTCTCGGCGATGGAGATGTAGGTGGGGGCCAGGTTGTAGGCGATCCACAAGGGCTGCTGCCCCCTGGGCGAGTCCTGCTCGGTCATGAGGATGGCCAGGGATTTGGCCTCCCCGGGCACGCCCACCACCTGCAGGGGCGGGGAGCGCTCGCCCCCCTCGCATCCGGCCTGACGGGGCATGCGCTCGCCGTCCTTGAAGGCCGGGCTCGTCACCGTGAGCGCGGCCGCGCGGGCCTCCGCGCCTGCGAGGAAGAGGAACAGGGCGGCCAGGAAGACCGCGCGCGCAATGCCCTTCATGTGCACGTCTCCAGGGTGTTCCGGGGCCGTCACGCCCCCATGCGCCACAGGTAGGCCTGGACGGTGTTCTTGAGCAGCATGGCGATGGTCATGGGGCCGATGCCGCCGGGCACGGGGGTGATGGCCGAGGCCACTTCCTTCACCGAAGCGAAGTCCACGTCGCCGCACAGGCCCGCTTCGTCGCGGTTCATGCCCACGTCCATCACCACGGCTCCGGGCTTGACCATGTCCGCCGTGATCATCCTCGCCCGGCCGATGGCCGCCACCAGGATGTCGGCCTGGCGGCATTCGGCGGCCAGGTCCTTCGTGCGGGAGTGGCACACGGTCACGGTGGCGTCGGCCTTGGTGAGCATGAGGGCCATGGGCTTGCCCACGATGTTGGAGCGCCCCACCACCACGGCCTTCCTGCCGGAGCAGGGGATGGCGTATTTTTCCAGGAGGAACATGACGCCCGCCGGGGTGCAGGGGGGCAGGCTCGGCAGGCCGATGGAGAGGCGTCCAACGCTCACGGGGTGGAAGCCGTCCACGTCCTTGGCCGGGTCCACCAGGGACTGCACGGCCAGGAGGTTCAGGCCCTTGGGCAGGGGCGCCTGCACGAGGATGCCGTCGATGTCCGGGTCGGCGTTGAGGCCCGACACCAGCGATTCCAGGGCCGCCTGGCCGATCTCGGCCTCCACGCGGTGGGCGGTGGAGCGGATGCCCGCGTCGGCGCAGGCCTTTTCCTTGTTGCGCACGTAGATCTGGGAGGCCGGGTCGTCGCCCACCAGCACCACGGCCAGGTGGGGCGTGCGTCCGTACTGTTCGGCCAGCCGCGCGGTTTCCTGGGCGAGTTCCTGGCGCAGGGCCTGGGCCGTGGCCTTGCCGTCGAGAAGCAGCATGGTGAAACCCCGTTGGGAAAGGCGTTTCGCGCGGGGACGAAGCCCCGGCGCGTTGGGCCGACAGGATAGGCCATGTGCCCCGGCAATGCAAACCGGGCAGGGCCGACACTGAACCCTTCGCATCGCTACCTGTTTCCGGGAAGCGGAGCAAGGGGAAAGGCCGCTCGGCAGCCGGGGCGGGCGCCTGGAGCGCCGCTCTCTCGGACGTTTCGCTGCGGGCTTGCGCGGCGCGCGGATGCCCCGGAACTTGCGCCGCGCCGATCGGCGGCCCGAAAGGTCGATGCCCCCCGGATCGCTCCGGGGGGCATCGGTTGACGCGTTTCTGAGGCCCTGGAAGCGCGACCGCGCGATCAGCCCATCTGGATCTCGATCTTGCGGGGTTGGGCCTTTTCGGCCTTGGGCAGGTGCAGTTCCAGCACGCCGTTTTTGAGCACCGCGTTGATGCGGTGCTTGTCCACGATGTGGGAGAGGGTGAAGCCCCGGTAGTATTCGCCGTTGCCGAACTCCACGTGGATGAGCTTCTCCTCGGCCTCGGAGGCGGGGTAGGCCGTGCGGCCAGACACCTTGATCTCGTCCTCGTTCAAGTCGATGACCAGGGCCTCCTTGGAGACGCCGGGCATGTCCATGTAGATGTAGAAGCCGTCCTCGGTCTCCACGATGTCGGTGGCGGGCTTGACGCGGGGGAGGCCCCTTTCCTCGTTTCTCTGGGTGTCGTTCATGGAGCGTCCTTTGTCCTAGGCGATGTCGATGGAGATCTTGCGGGGCTTGCTGGCTTCGCTCTTGGGCAGGGTGATTTCCAGCAGGCCGTCCTTCATGCGCGCGGCGACCTTCTCGCGGTCGATGGGCGCGCTCACGTTGACCACGCGCTGGAACGCGCCGGTGGGGCGCTCCTGGCGGTAGTACTTGCCCTTGGCGGACTTGCGCTCGCCCTTGATGGCCAGGCTGGACTCGGTGAGCGTCAGGTCGATCTCGGAGATGTCCATGCCGGGCAGTTCGCAGCGCACGGTGATGGCGTCGGGCGTCTCGGAGATGTTCACGGGCGGGTAGGCGTAGGGCCTCTGCGAGATTGCCATGGAGGGCGACCAGAAGGCCTCGAAGATCCGGTCGAGGGGCGTCTGCTGCCCGAAGAGGGGACTGAAGTCGATGACCATAAGGAAACCTCCTGAGGGATCGTTTTCGAAGTTACCCATAATCATCGGCCCCCTGGCGTCAAGGAGGTCGGGGGGCGGGAAGGGAGGGGAGCGCGGCGGAAAATTTCAACGAGTTGCCCACATAGCGCTATGTGGGGTGCAATTCGTTTCCTCCTGCATACAATGCGCGGTCATCGGACCTTCGGCAGGTCCGCAATCGCCAGAAGGAGGAAACATCCATGACCATGCCGACGTATGCCCAGACGTTCCAGGCCGGGGCGCAAGCCCCCTGGGGAATCGACCCCACGCTCGCGGGAGAGGCCCCGCAATCCGGTCCCGGCAGCGCAGGGGCGCGACCCGAGTTCCGGCCGCAGACGCCGTTCGACGACCCCTGCATCGTAGCGTTCGAGCCCCTGCTTGCCTGCCTGCAAGCACAGCCCGCCTGGCGGACCGCCGTGGAGGGCCATCCCGGCGGACTGGACTGGGACCGGCTGCTGGACCACGGCCCCACGCCTGAGGAGCCCCAGGCGCAGGCCCGCTGGGAAGGCGCGCGCGACGCCCTGGCCCGGTTCAAGCCGTTCCTCAAGGAGCGGGAGGCGCGCCTCTCCGGCTACATCAAGCAGCGCGACTACCAGCGGGCCGTGGCCCTGCTCAAGTCCCACGACCACCTCTACGACCGGACCATGCACCTCATGGAGCACTACCTGGAGCGCCTCCCCGGCGTGCTGCGGCGGCTGGTGATGCCGCACCTCGGGAGCGAGTTCGGGGCCTTCGCGGAGCTCTACCGCTATCTGCGCCACGGGGCCGAGTTGGCGGAGCGCCACATGCACGCCTGGGCGAAGTCCAAGGGCGCGCCCGGGGCCGT
>NZ_JBZVFJ010000093.1:0-15219 GCF_058402725.1 Fundidesulfovibrio sp.
AGGATGGCCCGGCCCCCAGCCCCCAGGATCACCCCCTGGTGGGCCATGAGTTCCGAGGAGGCCGTGAGCCCCGCGCAGGAGGAGCCGTCCAGGGGGCAAGGGTCCACGCAGTCGGCCAGTTCGTCCAGGGAGGAGCCGGTCTGGCTGATGTGCAGCACGTCGTCCAGGCAGTAGGAGATGTTGCCGAAGAAGGAGTCCACCAGCCCGTAGTCCACGGTGGCCTTGCCCGCCTGGACGATGGCCCGCAGGGCGGCCTCCGGCGTGGCGAAGGGGCCTTTGTCCAGCTCGGGGAGGTCGCGGCGCAGGGGGGGCAGGTGCTCCCGGGCCGTGCGGAAGGCCTGGCGGTACCCCTCGTCGAGGGCTCCGGCGCGGGCGAGGTCCAGGTAGTCTGCGAAGAACTTCACGAAGCAGGCGAAGCAGACCGAGCAGGCGCTCACGAAGGCCTGCTCCGGGCTCACCACGCCGTGGGCCGCCACGCCCCGGCCGGGCACGATCACGGACTTGCGCCGCCGCAGGGCCAGGGCCAGGGCCTCGGCCGTGAACTCGGAGGCCACGGGCAGGTCGTGGAAGAAGGTGCGGGTCTCGCAGTCGCTGGGCCGGATGGAGCCCCCGGAGCGTCCGGCCAGGAAATCCACGATGGTGGCGTAGGGCTCGGCCAGGGGCAGGAAGAGCAGGGAGTTGATGCTCATCAGCTCGAACACCCCGGCCAGCACCGGGGCCTCGGGGGCCTCGCGGCTGAAGACCAATTGGTCGTCCAGGGCGGCCAGCAGGGGCTGCCCGGGCAGGGTGAGGCGCGCTGCCGCCAGCTTGGCGGCGTATTTGTCCAGCAGGCGTTTCATGAAGACTCCGGCGCGGCGTCGGGCCGCGAGGGTTGCGGCTAGGCGGCCACCCGGTTGCGGCCTTCGCGCTTGGCCCGGTAGAGGCGTTCGTCGGCGGCCTTGCAGACCTGGTCGGCGTCCTGGCCGTCGGGGCCGAACTGAGCCGCGCCGATGCTCACGGTGAGGCGCGGCGACCCGCCGCCGGAGCGCACGTCCAGGCGTTCCACGGCCAGGCGCAGGCGCTCGGCCGTATGGGCCGCCTCGGGGAGCGCCGCGCCCGGCAGCACCGCCAGGAACTCCTCTCCGCCCAGGCGGCCGAAGAGGTCGTGGGCGCGCAACCCGGCATGCACGCATCCGGCGAAGGCCACCAGGGCCGCGTCCCCGGCCTGATGGCCGAAGGTGTCGTTGATGCGCTTGAAGTGGTCCAGGTCCATGGAGAGCACGGAAAGGGGCGCTCCGGTGCGGCGCGTCCGCGAGATCTCGACCTCCAGGCGGGCCAGGAGGTCCCGGCGGTTGCTCACGCCGGTGAGGGGATCGGTGGCGGCCAGGTTCTCCAACTGTTCGTTGGCGGTCTTCAGGCGCTCCAGGGCGCACAGGGCGGTCTGGTTGGCCGCCTCGAGGCGGCGCATGATCTCCTCCTGGCCATAGATGCCCGAAAGGGTGCGCGTGGTCAGAAAGGCCCGCGCCACGCCGTGGCTGAGCACCACGAAACCCGTGCCGAACACGGCGTGGGCCAGCCACCACTGGTGGTTCCAGGGCCGGGCCAGCAGGAAGCCCAGGGAGGCCTGGGCGAAGAAGGCCAGGGAGAGGCAGTAGAGCTGCATCATGGGCGAGCGCAGGCCCCGGCGCACGATGAGGACGATGCTCGAAAGATAGCACCCCATGGCGCAGATTTCCACGGCCTGCAACAGGGGCCTGCCCCCGGGGAGGGAGCGGCCCAGCGCGTCGAGCAGCAGGTCGAGCAGGGCGAAGCCCGCCAGCCAGCCGCCCCAGAAGAGCAGGCCGCCGCGACGCTCCGGGGGATCGGCCGGTTCGCCGTAGACCAGCAGGCCCTTGAGCAACAGCCCCGCCATCACCAGCCGGGCCACCGGCCCGTAGATCAGGAAGAGGGCCATGTGGTGCGAAGAGGCCCGGGTGTACACGCCGTGCAGGGCGTACACCGCCGTGAAGCCCAGGAAGGCCAGGGCCAGCCAGCGCAGCACGGGCTCGCCGGAGGCGCGGTGGCACAGCCACGTAACCAGGCTGACGAAGGCGCTGGTGGCGATGGCCAGGCCGATGGCCAGTTCGTGGACCGCGTGGCTGTCGAAGAGCAGGTCCGGGTCCTGGAACCATTGGAGATAGAGCACGGCCGCCAGGGGCGCGAGGGCCAGGCTGACGGCCAGCATGCGAAGATAGAGCCGGGTGAGCCGTTCCATGAGGACACCGGCTCCGGGGAAACCGCTTGCGGGCATGGGCACTCCTTGCGGTGAATTTCCGACCGGCATGATCGTGTATTTCGAGGCGGAAGGAAACAGGAATTTTTCCTTACACCGGATTATGTCCGCAAAAAGGAGGTGTCGGAGTCCGCAAAGCGGGCGTAGCTCTCCTCCAGGCCCAGGTGCCGGGCCTTCTCCAGGTTGGGCAGCCCCTCGGAGGTAAGGCCGCGCACGGCGTAGTATTTGGCGCGGGCCTCCAGAAACTCCTCGCGGGGCACGGGGCGGATGTCCGGGGCCAGCCCGCCCTGGCCGGGGGGAGCGAAGAAGCGGCCGGGGATGTCGTCGTGGACGCTGGTGAAGCCCAGGCGGGCGTTGAAGATGCGCTCGCGGTAGGTGATGCGCTCGCCCCGGGCCAGCAGGGCATGGGCCGTGAAGGGCTCGCCCGTGGCGGCCTGGAGCGCGGCGGCGTACTCCTCCAGGGAGGCCGCGAAGAAGATGAACTTGCAGGCCGTGAGGGAATCCACCATGGCCCCGGCGTCCTCGGAGATCTTGAGGATGCGCGCCTTGCCCTGGAAGCTGAAGCGGTCCGTGGCCACGGGCTTGCGCAGGATCTCGTGGCTCACGGGGTAGGCGCGCAGGTGGCAGCCGCCTCGGGTGGAGAGGGCGTAGGCCAGGCCCATGCCGTAGGCCCCGCGCGGGTCGTAGGCGGGCAGCTCCATGCCCTTGACGGCCATGGCCGCTTCAGGCCGCCCCGCCCCGGCGGCGTAGCGGGCCGCGCCAAGGGCCAGCAGGGGGTCGCGTCCCCGTCCGATGGCCTCGATGGTCTCCAGCACGTCCCGGGGGGTGGGTCGCCTTCCCTCGATCTCGGCGCGGCAGGCCAGGGTGACGGCCGTGGAGATGGTGTCCATGCCCAGGTCGTTGCACAGGGCGTTGGCGGCCACCACGAGTTCCATGTCCGTGAGGCCCAAAAGGGCCGTGAAGTGGGACATGGTCTCGAATTCGGGCATGGAGCGGCCGTCTGCCGCCACCTTCTTGCACTGGATGTGGCAGCCCTTGCAGCCGTGCTTCGTGGTGCGGAAGGCCTCCTTGAAGCGCACGGCGTTGAGCTCCGGAGCGTGCTCGAAGCGCGAGGCCCGGAAGTTGTCGGTGGGCATCATGCGCCGCGAGTCCATGAGGTCGTAGAGCGCGCCCGTGCCGAAGCAGGAGAAGCCGTGCCCGCCCGAGAGCACCGGCGAGGCCGCCACCAGCCGGAAGATGTCCTCCCGGGCCTTCTTGAGCCCCGCCGGGTCGGCCACGGACACCCGCCCGGAGCCCGACACGGCCAGGTACTTGAGGTTCTTGGCCGCCAGGCAGAGCCCCAGGCCGCCGCGTCCGAAGGCGTGGTGCTCGTCCACCATCACCGAGGAGAAGAGCACTCCGTTCTCGGCCGCCGGACCCGTCACGGCCAGCGAGCCCTTGGGGTCCACGGCCGCGCGGACCTCGCCGCGGGTGGCCCCGGCCAGGGCAGAAGCGTCCGTCACACGGGCCTGGCCCTCCTCCACCACCAGGCCTACGGGGCGCTCGGAGCGGCCCGTGAACACGATGCCGTCCAGCCCGGCCTTCTTGAGCTGCGTGCCCAGGCTGCCGCCCACGGAGGCGTCGCAGTAGGCCCCCGTGAGGGGCGAGCGCGAGGCCATGCAGGCCCGCCCGGACGTGGGGGCCACCGTGGCCGTGAGCGGCCCGGCGAAGAGGCATACGGGCATGTCCGGGTGGTCCCAGGGCAGGTGAACGAAAGGGTCGAGAAAGCGTCCGGCCAGGCCCCTGCCGCCGATGTCCTGCCGGGCGGCCTCGGGGTCCAGGGGTTCGCGGACGGCGCTCCCCGTGGAGAGGTCCACCCGCAAGACGTTTCCCATCCATCCGTTCATGGGGCCGGTTGATACGCGCCAGCCGGGAAGCGGGCAACCCCAAAGTTGCCGCGCCACGGAGCGGGGCGGGCTAAAGTTCCGTGTCCGCGCGGCCGATAACGCAGCTGGAGACACCCCATGAACATCGGCCCGCTGAGCGGTTCGCTCTTCGGGGCGGCGACGCCCGTCCGCCCGTACATCCCCCTCAAGACCGGGGTCGTGGAGGCCTTTGCTGACGAGATCGCCCGGCGCGCCTCCCAGACGCCTGCGGCGGAGGGGGCCCAACGCTCCGTGGACGGCGAGGGGCTCTCCGGCGCCGTGAAGGACGCTGTGGACTACGTGCGCGAGCGCCACGGCGACCAGGCCGCCCGTGCCGTGATGGGCATCGTGCTCTCGCGCGCGGGCGACGGCCCCGTCAGCGAGGACGCCCTGGGCCAGGGCTTCGTGGACGCCCTGGAGTTCATCGACCGCCAGTTCGGCATCGCTTCCGGCGACCAGGCCATCGCCCGCTTCAACGGCGCGCTCAACAAGGCCATCAACGGCTTCTACCAGAACGGCCACGACGAATCCTTCATGGTCCAGGGCGCGGAGCAGGCCGCCCAGGGCGTGGCGGTGGCCACGAACATCGCCTCCGCCGGGTTGGCCAACACCTTTGCGGACCGGCAGGACGACCCGGAGCCCTCGCTGCTGGATCAGGCCCTGGAGAACACCGAGGCCTTCCTGACCGCCGGAAAAGAGGAGGAGGAATACCCCCTCATCCCCGGCGGGGCCGATCCCCTCGAAGCGACGCTGGAAACCGTCCCGGTCACCGAGGCCGGGGCCACTCCGCTGGGCCTTGCCCGCCTTGCCTCGCGCGCCCAGTCCGCCTACGCCGGGCGCTCCGCCCTCGCTTCGGGGCTGGTGCTCGACGCCTCGGCCTGATTCCCCCCTAAAGCATTTCCCGAAAACGACGATAGGCCTTGCAAGGGAGAGGAGATTGCGGTGCGGACCCGCGCCTACGGGCAGTCCGCGCCGCAATCGGCGGACGGGTGCGTCCGCCGCATCCAGACCAAACGAGGTTCGCCATGCAAGCCGCCAGGACAGACGCTCTCCCCACCCCGCTGCGCACCGCTCTCGTGGTTTCGGCCAGCGAGGGGCACGCCAGGGTCGACAGGATCAGCTTGAAGAACGCCCGCATCCCCATCTCTCGCGCCGTGAAGAGCGGCAAGGCGGCCGTCGCCCACCTGCTCAAGCACGGGGCCGACGTGGTGCTGGTGGACGACGTGCTCGAGGACGGCTCCGGCTGGGACTTCGTGCGCTTCCTGCGCTCCGACGAGCGCCTGCGCCAGTTCCCGGTGATCCTCGTGAGTTCCTCGGGCGAGCGCGAGAGCGTGGTGCGCGCCATCCGCATGGGCTGCTCGGGCTATCTGGTGCGCCCCTACACCCTGGACACCTTCTTCCGCCACCTGGCCCTGGCCGGACAGAGCCGGAGCTACCTGGGCCAGACCCTGGGCGAAGCGTCCGAAGGGCTGGACCTGGCCGAGGAAGGACGCGCCGCCGAGGCCCTGCCCCTGCTGGAAGAGGCGGTGGAGAACCCCCGGCAGGCCCGCGCCCTCTACGAGCAGGGCATGCGCCAGCTGGCCAAGGGCGAGTACACCCGGGCCGTGGAGTGCTTCACCCAGGCCTCGCGCGCCAACAAGCGCATGGCCGAGGCCTACCTGGGCCTGGCCCGCTGCTGGCTGGCCCTGGGCGACGGCGTGCGCTACCGCAAGGCCCTCACCCAGGCGGCGGGCGTGTGCGCCGAGGCCGAGCGCTTCGAGCGCTACAAGGAGGAATTCCTGACCATCATCGCCTCGGATTCCAGCCGCTTCAACCCCTTCACCAGCCTGGGCATGCGCCTGGGCCGGGCCATGGACTGGGACGGCGCGCTCATGGCCCTGCGCAACGCCGTGTGGCTGAACCCCGACGACGCCAAGGCCCACCTGGAGCTGGCCAAGGCCTACCACTTCAAGCGCGAGCCCGAGCTGGCCAGGCAGAGCGTGAGCCAGGCCCTGACCCTTTCGGCCCACGACCCCGAGGCCTTCGAGCTCTACGAGCGCTGGACCGGCAGGCCCTGGGGCGTGCGCGGCGACGATGCCCACGAAACGCAGACCATCGGCAGGGTCCGGCGCGGGCCGGACGCCCTCCCGGCGGTGTTGAACGGAGTTCTCTATCTGGCCGGTGTGGTCACGGAAGGCATTCACCGGTTCAGGCGCGACTACGCCTAGGCCCGGTCCCGTCGGCGACGACGGGCACGGGGCGGGGCGCGGCGGCGCGAGCCCGGAGGCAGGCAGGGACGCCGGTCCCTCGGGGCACACAACAAACCGGCGGCATGGTCATCAAAGAGGCCTGCCGCCGGTTTCGCGCGTTGCGCGGGGAGACCGCGCGCCTCAAGGATAGTAGGCGTTCTGGATGCGCGCGAGGGCGCCGTCGGCGCGCATTTCCGCCAAGGCTCTGTCCACCCGGCGGGCCAGCTCGATCTGGCCGGAATTGCGCGAGATTTGAAAGACGATCTCGTAGGTGTCCAGCACGAGCGGTTCGCCCAGCAGGCGCAACATGCCCAGACTGCGGGCCACTGCCCGGATGGTGGGCACGGAGCCCGCCACGCCGTCCACGCGGCCCAGGGCCAGCTTGTTCAGGGCGGTCTTGTAGTCGGGGTCCTCGTCCTTGCGGACGGAGGCGTCGCTCTGGAAGGGCTCCGCGAAGCGCAGGCCGCGCAGCACCGCCACGGTGAGCCCCTTGAGGTCGGCATAGCTCGCGAGGTTGACTCCACTGGCCGGGAGCACGCCCACGGGGTGGACGGCCACCGTCTGTCCGCGCAGGGCGTAGGCCCCGGCGGCCTGGTTCCAGGCGAACACGGCGCAGTCCTGGCGGCCGGATTCCATCTCCGGCGTCAGGCGGGCGAAGGGCATGAGGTTCACCTGGACGGCGATGCCGGTGCGCCGCTCCAGTTCGCGGACCACGTCGGGCAGGAATCCCTCGGGGTGCTGGGAATGGGCGTCGTGCCAGGCCCAGGGGAAGGTCTCCAGGGTGGCCAGGGTGAGTTGTCCCGAGACGCCCCCCGGGTGCTGGGCCTGGAGCCGGGCAGGGCCGAGGAGCGTCGCCAGCGCGAGGGCCAGGGCCGCCAGAAGGCCCGGCGCAAGCATGCGGACCGGGAAGCGCCACGCGCCCTGGCCCCGGCGCGGGACCTGCCTGGGCGAGCCCTCGCGCGCGGTGGCCCCCGGCCCGCCTTCCGGGGTCGGGCGGCCCGCACTGCGGGCCGCGCCGATCACGCGAAGGGCGCAGGGCATCTAGCGCCCGCCGCCGCCGGGTCTGCCTCCGCCCGGGGCGCCTCCGCCGGGAGGTCCGCCGCCGGGGCCGCCTCCCGGCCTGGCTCCGGCCTGCTGGGCCGGGTCGGGCTTCTTGCCGGTGCTCGGCAGCACGATCTGCGTGGCCACCTTCTGGCCCGCCGAGAGCCCGGAGAGCACCTCGGTCTCGTTCAGGCCCGCCAGGCCCAGTTCGGGCTTCACGCGCACGGCCTTGCCGTTCTCCACCACGAACACGGCCTGCTGGTTGTCCACCCACTTGAGGGCCGAATTGGGGATCACCAGCACGTTCTTGAGTTCGCGCACCACGATCTGGCACTGGGTGGTCATCTCCGGGCGCAGACGCACGGCGTTCTCGGGGGTCAGGCGCACGAGGGCCTGGTAGTAGACGATGTTGTCGCGGATTTCGGGCTGGGGGTAGATGGTCTCCACGTCGCCCTTGAACACCTGGTCGGGGTAGGCGTCCACGCGGAACTCCACGGGCATGTCGGGCTTCACCTGGCCCACGTCGGTCTCGTCCACGTAGATCCACATTTCCAGGCGCGAGGGGTCCAGCACGGTGATCAGGTTGGCCACCTGGAGGCCGGCCACCACGGTTTCTCCCTGCTGGGTGCTCACCTGGCTGACCACGCCGCTGATGGGCGAGACGATGCGCGTGTAGGAGATGCGGGTGTTCACGGTCTCCAGGGCGGCCTGGGCCTCTTCCACGGCCTTCTGGGCCTTCACCGTCTCGCGGGCGAACTCGGTGCGGGTGAGGTCCAGGGTGGCCTTGCGGGCGCGCACGGTGTTGGCGGTGACCAGTTCCTCGCGCTGGGCGGCCTCCTGGGTGTCGTGGGAGACCAGGTTCTGGCGCAGCAGCTGGGCCTGTCGGGCGCCGTTGGCCTTGGCGTATTCGTGCTGGGCCTCGGCCAGCTTGAGCTGGGCCTCGGCCTCCTGGATGCGCCGGGGGTAGACCTCCTCCACGCGCTGCTGCTCGGCCTGGGACTTCTCCATCAGGGCCTCGGCCTGGTCGCGCTGGGCCTTGAGCTCGCGGTCGTCGATGACGGCGATCACCTGCCCGGCCTGCACGGCGTCGCCCACGCGCACGCGCATCTCCTGGATGGCCCCGGTGGCGCGCGCGCCGATGCGCACGATGGCCCCCACCTGGGCCTTCACGATGCCCGTGGCCTGGAGCACCTTGCGCACGTCGCCCATGCGGGCCTCGGCCGAGGCCAGCACCTTGATCTCGCGGTCGCCGCCGCCCCGGCGCAGCCAGAGCACGGCCCCGAGCACCACAAGAACGGCCGCGACGGCCCAGACGATCACCTTGCGCATGGGGTCAGCTCATCTCCGCGATCCAGGCGGAGAGCGGCGTTTCCACGAGGGCGCGTATTTCGGCCAGGCGCTCCTCGCTTTCGGCCTCGAAGCGCAGCACGAGCACCGGCTGGGTGTTGGAGGCGCGCACCAGGCCCCAGCCGTCGGGGAAGACGATGCGCGCGCCGTCCACGTCGATCATGTCGTGGAGGGCCCTGAAGTGGGCCTGGGCGCGCTCCACCACCTTGAACTTGATGGCGTCCGGGCAGTCGAAGCGGATCTCCGGGGTGTTGCAGGTGCGCGGCCAGTCGGCCAGGAGGCCGGATGCCTTGGCGTCGGGGTTGCGGTCCAGCACCTCCAGGAAGCGCAGGGCGGCGTAGGTGGCGTCGTCGTAGCCGTAATAGCGGTCGGCGAAGAACATGTGGCCGCTCATCTCTCCGGCGAGCTTGGCCCCGGTCTCCAGCATGCGGGCCTTGATGAGCGAATGCCCAGTGGCCCCCATGACGGGATTGCCGCCGTGGGCGGCGATGTCGCGGTAGGCCAGGTGGGAGCACTTCACCTCGCCGATCACGGTGGCTCCGGGGAGGTCCTTGAGCACTTCGCGGGCGTAGATGGCCAGGAGCTGGTCGCCGTAGAGCAGGCGTCCGGTCTCGTCCACCACGCCCAGGCGGTCACCGTCGCCGTCGAGGCCGATGCCGCAGTCCGCGCCTTCGGCGAGCACCCGGGTCTTGAGGGTTTCCATGTTGGCCTCCACCACGGGGTCGGGGTGGTGGTTGGGAAAGTTACCGTCGGGCTCGCAGAAAAGGGGGACCACCTGCGCGCCTGCAACGCGCAGCACGTCCACGGTGACGGGGCCGCCCGCGCCGTTGCCGCCGTCCACCACCACCTTGAGGGGGCGCGAGAACCTCGTTCCTTTGGAGAGAGCCTCCACGTAGGCCGGGGCGATGTCGTGGCGGGTGGCCACGCCCTGGCCCTCGGGGAAGATGTCGGCGGCCATGGTGCGGTAGAGGGCCTGGATCTCCTCCCCGTGGATGGTGGCAGGCCCGGCGATGACCTTGAAACCGTTGAACTGGGGCGGGTTGTGGCTGGCGGTGATCATCACCCCGGCGTCGGTGCCCAGGTGCTTGCAGGCGAAGTAGCACACGGGGGTGGAAACCATGCCCAGGAGCGTCACGTCCAGGCCGGAGTCGGTCATTCCCTTGGCCAGGCGCTCCTGGTAGACGGGGGAGGAGAGGCGGGCGTCGTGGCCCACCACGGCGCGTCGGTAGCCTTTCTGGATGAAATAGGCGGCGCAGGCGCGGCCGAAGACTTCCACCCAGGCCGGGTCAAAGTCCTTGTCCACGATGCCTCGGATGTCGTATGCACGGAAAATGTCGGGGACGATGGGTTTCATGCTGTCGTTCTTCCAGTTTTCTTGAGGAGTGTGTCTACATGAATTGGGACTGGGAAAAGCTCCAGGACAAACGGCAGCGGCAGTTCGGCAACGGGCCGGATTTCAAGAACATCGGGGACGAGTTCAAGCGAATCACGGATTTCAACTTCAACATCCCCGGCGGCCCCAAGCTGGTGGCGATCGCCGTCGTCCTTTTGTGGATCGCCTCGGGCATCTACATCGTGGAGCCCGACGAGGTGGGCGTGGTCCAGCGTTTCGGCGCCTACGACCGCTCCACCGGTCCGGGACCGCACTACCACATCCCCTTCCCGGTGGAAAGCGTGCAGACCCCCAAGGTCTCGCAAATCCAGAAGGTGGAGGTGGGCTTCCGCAGCGTGGGGACCAAGGATGGCGGCGGCTCCCAGTACAAGGCCGTGCCCGAGGAAGCCCTGATGCTCACGGGCGACGACAACATCGTGGACGTGCAGTTCATCGTGCAGTTCCAGATCGGCGACCCGGTGGAATGGCTCTTCCGCATCCAGCGCCCCTACGAGACCGTGAAGGCCTCCGCAGAGGCCGCCATGCGCGAGGTGGTGGGCAACAAGACCATCGACACCGCCCTGACCACCGGCAAGCTCGAAATCCAGAACACCGCCAAGGAGCTGCTCCAGTCCATCCTGGACCGCTACAACTCCGGCGTCACCGTGGTGGCCGTGCAGCTCCAGGACGTGCACGCCCCCAAGGACGTCATGGACGCCTTCAAGGACGTGGCCAGCGCCATGGAGGACAAGAACCGCGTGATCAACGAGGCCGAGTCCTACTCCAACGACATCCTGCCCAAGGCCAGGGGCCAGGCCGCGGCCATGCTCAACGACGCCCAGGCCTACAAGGAGTCCGTGGTGCGCAAGGCCAAGGGCGAGGCCGCGCGCTTCGCCTCCATCCTGGCGGAATACGACAAGGCCAAGGACATCACCAGGGAGCGCATGCTCATCGAGGCCATGGAGGAGATCTTCTCCAACCCCGAGCTGGAAAAGGTGATTCTTTCCGACGAGGCCCTGCGCCAGTCGGTGCCCTACCTGCCCCTGGACCGCCAGGGCAAGCCGGCCGCAGGCCGCAAGGGAGGCAACTAGCCATGCGCCGCCTTCTCTTTCTGGGCATCGGCGCGGCCCTGGCCGCCATCGTCGCCCTGCAGAGCGTCTTCACCGTGGACGAGGGCCAGCAGGCCATCGTGCTCCAGCTGGGCAAGCCAGTGCGCGACACCCTCGGCCCCGGGCTGCACTTCAAGATCCCCTTCATCCAGAACGTGGCCGTCATCGACTCGCGCGTGCTCAACTACGAGGCCAACCCGGCCGACGTGCTCACCAAGGACAAGAAAACCCTCCTGGTGGACAACTTCGCCAAGTGGCGCATCGTCAACCCGCTCCAGTTCTACCGCACCCTGCGCACCACCGAGCGCGCCAAGTCCCGCCTGGACGACCTGATCTACGCCGAGGTGCGCGTGGCCATCGGCAGCTACACCATGGAAGAGGTGGTCTCCTCCCGGCGCGCCGAGATCATGTCCATCGTCACCAGCAACGTGAACGACACCGTGAAGAACTTCGGACTCCAGATCATGGACGTGCGCGTCAAGCGCACCGACCTGCCCCCCCAGAACGAGAAGGCCATCTTCGGGCGCATGCGCGCCGAGCGTGAACGCCAGGCCAAGCTCTACCGCTCCGAGGGCCAGGAGGAGGCCGCCAAGATCAAGTCCGGGGCCGACAGGGAGCGCACCGTGCTCCTGGCCGAGGCCGCCCGCGAGGCCGAAGTGCTGCGCGGCCAGGGCGACGCCGAGGCCACGGCCACCTACGCGGCCTCCCTGGGGCGCTCGCCGGAGTTCTACTCCTTCATGCGCAGCCTCGAAGCCTACCGCAAATCGTTCAAGGACAACGGACGCGTGATCATGACCCCGGGCTCGGGCTACATGAAGTATCTCAAATAGCCCGAGGCTCCTCGCACCGGCTCGCGGCCCCCTCCCGGACACGCTCCCGGAGGGGGCTTTCGTTTCCGCTGCGCACGCCTGCACGGCCGGGGAGGGGGTTTCTCCGGCGGGGCTGCCCGCCATGGCGCGAAGGAGGCCTTGATAGGATTATTTCCATAGTATTCCCGCATGGTTTGACTGCTCAGCGCCGCTCCCCGCGCTGGCGCGTCTTGCAAATCGCCCCCCCCGGGTGTACCCCGTACCCACCTTCACGCGGCCACCCAGGCCGCTCTCCGAGGAGTTCCATGCGTTCGTTCGGCTTCAAGCTGCTGCTCCTGATGGCCCTGTTCGCGGCCCTGGTGATCAAGGGCGGCCAGCTCATTTCCGGGCAGAACACCCTGGCCATGGCCAAGCTGGTGGAGCGTTCCTTTCCCGAGCCTCCCACCGCTGCCCAGCCCCGCCCCATCGAGGAGGAGTTCCGGGGCGTGAGTCCGCTGCCCTCCCTGCTGGAGGGCTCTCCCGCGCGCAAGGAAGGCAAGGACCGGCCCGTGGTCAGGCGCAAGGCCGTGAAGACCCAGGCCGTCCAGTCCAAGGAGCCCCAGAAGCCCTCCCAGGCCAGGGAGGCCGCCAGAAAGCCCGCCCGCAAGGGCTGACCATCCCGCCTCCGCACGGGGGCCGCCCCGACGGCGCGGCCGCATCCCGGCAGGTCGTCGCCTTCGGGAACGTCCCGAAGGCTTGACAAGCCTCGCGAAAAAATCGAATTCACTTCGCTTGCGCCGGACGGCGCGCCACTTCCGCCCAGGGGGACCACATGGGTCTTGAGCTGATCAAGCTGAACACGAGCATCAATTTCCTCGGCTACCGCAAGTACGCCTACATCTTTTCGGCGCTCCTGGTCCTTGCGGGCCTGGTGTCGCTGGTGGCCAAAGGCGGCCCCCGCTACGGCGTGGACTTCGCGGGCGGCATGACCATCCAGCTCAAGTTCGCCAAGGCCGTCACCCCCGACGAGATCAAGAAGCCCCTGGACGGCGCGGGCCTGCACGGCCTCTCGGTGCAGCGCCTGGGCCAGGACAAGGACAACACCTTCCTCATCAGCGCCTCGGAGCGCGGCGAGCCCCTGGAGCAGGTGCGCGCCAAGGTGAACCAGACCCTCAAGACCAGCCTGGGCGAGGGGGCCTACGAGGTGCAGCGCATGGAGGTGGTGGGCCCCAAGGTGGGCGCGGACCTGCGCCAGGGCGCGCTCAACGCCATCTTCTGGGCGGTGCTGCTCATCGCGGTGTACATCTCCGGGCGCTTCGAGCAGCGCTGGCTGGCCGCCGCCGCCATGGCGGGGGGGCTGGGCCTGGCCATGTGGGGCTTCAACAGGATGGGCTTCTCCACCGGGGCGCTCATCGGCGTGGCCCTCCTGGTCACCCTGGCCCTGTGCTGGGCGCTCAAGCTCAAGTTCGCCCTGGGCGCGCTCATGGCGGACATCCACGACATCTTCGTGACCATCGGCATCTTCTCCATCTTCGACCTGGAGTTCGACCTGACCATCGTGGCGGCGCTGCTCACCATCCTGGGCTACTCGCTCAACGACACCATCATCGTCTACGACCGCATCCGCGAACGCCTGCACGTGGACAAGGACCTGCCCCTGGAGAAGCTCATCAACAGCGCCGTGAACCAGACGCTTTCGCGCACCATGCTCACGTCGCTCATCACGCTCTTCACGGTCACGGCGCTCTACCTCTTCGGCGGCAGCGTGCTCAAGGACTTCGCCCTGGCCATGATCATCGGCATCGCCACGGGCACCTTCTCCTCCATCTTCGTGGCCAGCGCCATCCTGCTCGACCTGGGCGGCGGGCTCGACGCCTTCCAGAGCGACGAGCCCCAGGCCGCGGCCCAGGGCGGCAAGGCGTGAGCCCGATCCCCTCGGGGCACGGCGATGGCCACGAGATGAGCCTGCTCGACCACCTGGAGGAGCTCCGGGTGCGTCTGGTGCGCTGCCTTCTCGCGGCCGCCGTGGGGTTCGCCGTGTGCTTCGCGTTCGCGGAGCGCATCCTGGAGATCCTGCTGCACCCGCTCAAGCAGGTGCTGCCGCCCAAAAGCGAGCTGATCACCACGAGCCTCACCGAGGGCTTCTTCGTCTCCATGAAGGCCGCCTTCGTGGCGGGCCTGTTCCTGGTGAGCCCCATCATCTTCTACCAGATCTGGAAGTTCATCGCGCCCGGGCTCTACGAGTCCGAACGCAGGCTGGCCGTGCCCGTGGCCTTCTTCACGGCCCTGTGCTTCGTCTCGGGGGCCTGCTTCGGCTACTTCGTCGTCTTCCCCTTCGGGTTCACCTTCCTGGCCAACTACGCGGCCGACGTGGTCACGCTCATGCCCCGGCTCGCGGAGTACTACTCCTTCAGCCTGGGGCTGCTCTTCGCCTTCGGCATCATCTTCGAGATGCCGGTGTTCATCTTCTTCCTGGCCGCCTTCGGCATCGTGGACCACAAGTGGCTGCGCCAGAAGCGGCGCTGGGCCATCGTGATCTTCTTCGTGGTGGCGGCCGTGCTCACGCCCACCCCGGACGCCGTGAACCAGATCCTCATGGCAGCTCCCATGGTGGTGCTCTACGAGATATCCATCTGGGTGGCCTACTTCTTCGGCAAGAAGCGCCGGGAACCCGAACCGGAAGCCCCGGTCGGCGTGGAGGGCCAGCCCGCCGCCGAGGGCCTTGCCGCCACCGATTCGGCCCTGGAGGACGCCCGCGCCTCCGAGGAGCCCGAAGCCCCGGCCCCGGACACGGAAGCCCCGGCCCCCGAAGCCCCGGAGACGGAAGCTCCGGACACGGACACGGCGGATCACGAAGCCGTAGCTTCGGCGCCCGCCGCCCCGGAGACGTCTGATCCCGGGACGCCTCCCGGACAGGCTCCGGCTTCGGACGCAGCCGAAACCGCATCGGCCTCCGACGCCCAGGACCACGGCGAGGCCCCTGCGCCGGAACCCCGGGACCCGCAGGACAAGAAGCCCTCCTGATCCCTTGCGACACGGCAACCCGGCGGCGGGGGGGAGCGCGTGGCTAGTAGATCGACAAGACTTTTTTTTTTTTTTCAACCCAAAAAAACAACCCTTCCAAACTGGGTGCGGTTTAACTTAACGGTGAAAACAGCACATGCCAAACCGTCAGTCTG
>NZ_JBZVFJ010000094.1:0-13112 GCF_058402725.1 Fundidesulfovibrio sp.
ATCATCCCTGCTTCCGCTCCATCGGGCGGGGCAGCATCCCTCCCTCGACTCCTTGCCCTTCACCGCGCCCAGCTTGGCGAGTTCCGCGCCGGCCCACACGGGGGCGTCGTCGGACTTCTTCTGGCTGGGGGGGTAGAGCACGTAGGCCAGAAGCGGGGTGATCAGGAAGAGGATCACGCCCACGGGGAGGAAGCTCACGAACCAGTCGTTCCAGGTGAGGGCCACCTTGGCGGTCTTTTCCACCATGGACTGGGCCAGCAGGTTGGGGGCCAGGCCCGTGAGGAACATGGACGAGGTGACGCACGTGGTGGCCAGGGCCGTCCACATGAGGTAGGCCCCCAGGCCGCGCGGGTTGTTTTCGGGCGTGGAGCCGTAGAGGGGGGGGATGTTCTTGATGACGGGGTAGATGGTGCCGCCCGAGCGCGCCGTGTTGGAGGGCATGAAGGGGGCCAGGGCCAGGTCGGCCAGGGCCACCGCGTAGCCCAGGCCCAGGGCGCGCCGCCCCATGAGCTTGATGAGCGTAAGCGCGATGCGCTTGCCCAGGCCGGTCTTCTCGTAGCCCATGGCGAACATGAAGGCCGCAAAGATGAGCCAGACCGTGGAGTTGGAGAAGCCCGAGAGCAGCCAGTTGATGGAACTGCCCGCCGTGGCGGCCTTGCCCGGCGCGGAGGGGATGAGCTGGAGCGCGGCGGCCGCCGTCACGCCCATGAGCCCCGTGAGGGCGGGCGGGATGGGTTCCAGCACGAGCCCCGCCACAACGGCCACGAAGAGCGCGAAATAGGTCCACGCCTGGGGCGAGAGCCCCGCGGGCGCGGGCAGAAGCCAGACCAGCACGCCCGCCAGCAGCGGGACGATCGCCTTGATGTTCACGGACATGATCCCTCCTTGGGTTCGCTTCGGCCCGGACGGTGGATGCCCCGGAGCGCGCGGGCCTGGGCGCGGCCGGGAAAGGAGTCGAGGGAGGGATGCTGCCCCGCCCGATGGAGCGGAAGCAGGGATGATGCCAAAGGGTGCGTTTGTCGCCAACATGCCGGAATAATTGGCTGATGTTGGCCAGGAAACGAATCAAATCTGCGCGAAGGGGGATAACCTGGGCTATGGTCGCAGGGTGCTGCGAAGAAAAGCCGTGAGAATACGGCGTGTTGATGCGCTTTCCCGGAGGAATGCCCATGAGGGAGGTTATGGGCCTCGCGGAACCATGGCCAGGGACGGCGCCCTGTGCCGGTGCGTCGTCGCCCGCGCGGGGGCGCGGCTCAGTCCTGCCCGTTGGCCTCGCGCATGGCCTTGAGGCGCTTGCTCAGGGCGGGCTGGGAGATGCCCAGGAGCCTTGCGGCCAGGGTCTGGTTGCCCCCGGCGCGGGCCATGGCCTCCTGCACCAGATGCCTTGCCGCCTCGGAGAAGCTGGGCAGGCGCTCGAAGCTGGCGAAGGGGTTGGGCTCGCCCGGGGAGGCGGGCTGGCCGTGCTCCTGGCAGATGGTCTTCTCGAAGGCGGCCATGGAGAGGGTGCGGCCCGGGTGGACGCTCACGGCGTCGTAGACCATGGCGCGCAGTTCGCGCACGTTGCCGGGGAAGGGACAGCAGGCCAGGCGTCCGGCCAGTTCGCGCGGGGGGGTGGGCACGGGCTTGCCCAGCTCGCGGGCGGCTTCGGCCAGGAAGTGGCGCAGCAGGGGCTCGATGTCCTCCTTGCGCTCGCGCAGGGCGGGCACGTGCACGTGGTGGGTGCGCAGGCGGAAGTAGAGATCGCGCCGGAACTCCCCGGCGGCCTCGCGGGCGGCCAGGTCGCGGTGGGTGGCCACGATCACCCGGGCGTTGCTGCGCCGGGGCTGGTCGGAGCCCAGCGGGAAGTATTCGCCCTCCTGGAGCAGGCGCAGGAGCTTCACCTGGGAGGCCACGGAGAGGTCGCCCACCTCGTCCAGGAAGAGCGTGCCGCCCGAGGCCTCGCCCACCATGCCCTTGCGGGGGGCGTCCGCGCCGGTGAAGGCCCCGCGCACGTGGCCGAAGAGGGTGTCGGCGAACATGGCGTCGTCGAGCCCGGCCACGTTGACGCAGACCAGCGGCCCGGAGCGCCCCGAGAGGGCGTGGGCCGCGCGCACCAGGTTCTCCTTGCCCACGCCCGATTCGCCCGTCACCAGGAGCGGCTGGGGGCTCGGGGCCACGGCCTCCACGTAGGCGAAGATGGAGAGCATGGCGCGCGAGCGCGTGATGATCCCCGCGAAGGCCTCGGGGTTGGCAGGCCCACCGGCGGTAAGGCGCGAGAGGGCCAGGCGGTTCTCCTCGCGCAGCTCCAGCATGCGCACGGCGCGGCGCACGCCGCCCACGATGCGGTCCTCGTCGTCGGTCTTGACGAAGTAGTCCCAGGCTCCGAGCTTCATGCAGCGCACGGCGCTCTGGAGCTGGTTGAGCCCGCTGACGATGATGCAGGCCACCTCGGGGTGGCGCTCGCCCACGAGGGCCAGCAGCTCCTCGCCGGAGAGCCCGGGCATGGTCAGGTCCAGAAGCGCCAGGCCCACCTCGCCGCGTTCCAGGATGCCCAGGGCCTCTTCGCCGCTCTGGCAGGCCAGGATGTTGGTGTAGCCCGCCGAGGACTCCAGGGTGAGGGCCATGGAGCGCAGCCAGGCGGGCTCGTCGTCCACCAGGAGGATTTTGAAGGCGGGGCTCTGGGTGTTCATTCGGCCTCCTCGGGCGCGGCGGGAAGGCGCACGGTGACGGTGGTCCCCTGCCCCGGGCGCGACTCGAAATGGATGCTCCCGCCCAGCTCCTTGACGATGCCCGCCGACACCGAAAGCCCCAGGCCCGTGCCGCCGGTGGCGCGCTTGGTGGTGAAGAAGGGGTCGGTGAGGTGGGGCAGGTCGTCGGGGTCCACGCCCACGCCCTCGTCCTGCACCGCCAGGGCCACGGAGCGCCCCTGGTCCTCGGCGCGGGTCTCCAGGCGGATGGCCCGGTCCGGCGAGGGCAGGGCCTGGCAGGCGTTGAGCAGCAGGTTCACGAGCACCTGCTCCACGCGCTGGCTGGAGCCGCGCACGGTGGGCAGGTCCTGGGCGTAGGAGGCCGTGAAGTGGCGCGTTGCCTTGCGCAGGGCTGCCTCCACCAGGCGCAGGGCCTTGCGCGCGGCGTCGTTGGCGTCCACCAGTTCGGAGCCCGCGCCCTCGTCGCGTCGGGCGAAGTCCTTGAGGTCGTTGACGATGCGTTTGATGCGCACGGCGGCCTCCTGCATCTCCTCGAGCATCACGGGCAGCTCCTGGCGCATGCGCTCGTAGGGGATGCCGCCCAGGGTGAAGTCTCCGTGGGCCTCGCGGTACTCCTCCAGGATGCGCCCGGTGTCGGCCTGGACCTTGCGGAGCATGGGCAGGTTGAGCAGGATCAGGCCGTTGGGATTGTTGATCTCGTGGGCCACGCCCGAGACCAGGGTGCCCAGGGCGGCCATCTTGTCGGCCTGGAGGAGCTGGCGCTGGTTCTGCCGCAGCTGGTCCAGGGCGCTGGAGAGCGAGCGGGTGCGCTCGGCCACGCGGCGGCGCAGGGTGTGGGTCCAGATCATGGAGCCCAGGAGCAGGGCGGCCATGGGCGCGAGCACCAGGGAGATGGAGCGCAGGGCCTCGCTCCACTTGATGGGCCTGTTTTCCAGCACGCCCAGCCACTTCTGGCGGATCTCCTCGTACTTGCCGGTCTGGTCCAGGATGGCCAGGCCCTCGCTGAAGCGCCCCAGGAGCAGGTCGTCGCCCTTGCGCACGGCGTGGCCGTAGCGCACCGTGGCCACGGAGCGGGCCACCACCTCCAGGTTGTCCAGGTGGTTCTCGCGGATGATGTACATGCCCGGCAGCATGGCCGTGACGGCGTAGTCGCAGCGCCCCGAGGCCAGCAGGCGCAGGGCGTCGGCGGGGGTGTCGCTGAAGACGAGGTCGTGCTCGAAGCCCATCTGGCGGATGGTGTCGTGCATGATGCCGCCCTTGTGCAGGGCCACGCGCGTACCGCGCAGGCCCTCCAGGGAGTCCACGGGCGGCGCGCCCCGGCGGGCGAAGATGGCGTGGTTCACGGTGGTGTGGGGCGGGGCGTAGTCCACCTCCTTGAGGCGCTCCTCGGAGTAGGAGATGCCCTGGAGGATGTCCACGCCGCCTTCGTTGAGGGCGGTGCGCATCTCGTTCCAGGCCCCCAGGCGGAATTCCACGCGCAGGCCCATCACCTCGGCGATGGCCCGGGTGAGGTCCACGTTGTAGCCCGCGGGCTGGCCCTTGGCGTCGAGGAATTCGTAGGGGGGGTAGTCGCGGTCGCCGCCCACGATGACGGGGCGGCTCACGCCGGGCACCTCGGCCTGGGGGATGGGGTCGGCGGCCCGGGCGGGGCCGGGGAGCGCGAGGGCCGCCAGCAGGGCGGCCAGGAGAAGGGGGACGGCGTGGTTCATGGCGTTCCCCGGCCTATAGCGGAGCGGGCGCGCCGCGCCAAGGGGGGCGCTGGACTCCCGGGGCGAGGCGGTGTATGAGCCGCGCGACCCGTCTCCGGCCCCCCGGAGCGCATCCCCAGAAGCCAAGGTGACGCCATGCCCCTTTCCATAGGTATCGTCGGGCTGCCCAACGTGGGCAAGTCCACGCTCTTCAACGCCCTCACCCGGGCGCAGAACGCCCAGGCCGCCAACTATCCCTTCTGCACCATCGAGCCCAACAAGGCCGTCGTCCCGGTGCCCGACCCGCGCCTGGACGCCCTGACCAGCCTGGCCAAGCCCCAGAAGACCCTGCCCGCCACGGTGGAATTCACCGATATCGCTGGCCTGGTGAAGGGCGCGAGCAAGGGCGAGGGCCTGGGCAACAAGTTCCTGGCCAACATCCGCGAGACCCAGGCCATTCTGCACGTGGTGCGCTGCTTCGTGGACGACGACGTGGTGCACGTGCACGGCAAGGTGGACCCGCTCACGGACATCGAGGTCATCGAGACGGAGCTGATCCTGGCCGACGCCCAGGCACTGGAGAATCGCATGGACCGCCTGCGCAAGCAGGCCAGGGCGGGCAAGGAGCACCAGGCCAAGCTGGCCGTGGCGGAAAAGCTCCTGGCGCACCTGATGGAAGGCCTGCCCGCCTCGGCCCTGGAGGGCCGCGAGGAGGGGGCCATGGCCGAACTCTACGCGGAGCTCGCGCCCATCACGGCCAAGCCGGTGATCTACTGCGCCAACGTGGACGAGGCGGGCCTGGAGGCCGACTCGGCGGCCGTGGAGGCCGTGCGCGCCCACGCCGCAAAGACGGGCGCTCCCGTGGTGAAGGTGTCGGCGCGCATGGAAGAGGAGATGGCCGCCCTGGACGACGCCGAGCGCGCGGAGTTCCTGGAGTCCTACGGCGTGGAGAGCTCCGGCCTGGACCAGGTGATCCGCACGGGCTACGGCGTGCTGGGGCTGGTGAGCTATTTCACCGTGGGCCCGAAAGAGGTGCGCGCCTGGACCATCGAGCAGGGCTGGAAGGCCCCCAAGGCCGCCTCTGTGATCCACACGGATTTCGAGCGGGGCTTCATCCGCGCCGAGGTGATCGCCTACCAGGACTACACCGCCCACCGCACCGAAGCGGCCTGCCGCGCCGCCGGGGTGCTGCGCCAGGAGGGCAAGGAGTACGTGGTCAAGGACGGCGACGTGATGCACTTCCTGTTCAACGTCTAGCCGATTCCGCGCCGGGGCGGGGTTCCCTCGCCCCGGGTTGCGCGGCGGTTGTCGCGACCGGGGGAAGGGGCGGGAGCTTCCCGGCCCTGCCCGCCGTTCCCGGGTCTACCCCGCCCGCAGGGCCATCTCGGCCAGGGCGTTGACGCACGCCGCCCCGGTATGGCGCGCCTGGCCGTTCTTGCGCATGACGCAAAAACGTTCTACTTGCGGCCATGCTGTATTGCTTCGACAGGCCTGCCGGGGAACACCCCTGGGCCGATATGCTAGATCGGTTGCGCGCCAGCGCGGATGAATACCAGCCCTGCCTGGCCTCCAATGTGCGGGCGGACCACAGGGTCTCGTCCGGCTGGGAGGACCATCTCCTGCAGGAGGTCGTCGTGCCCGGCGGCTCCCCGGCCGAGGGCTACACGCTCTCGCCGGTTGCCTCCTGGATCGCGGGGATGCGCGAGTACTTCAAGGCCCATGTCTGTCTGCCGTTCGACCCCGTGAATGCGTCCAGGTCCGCCGCTCCTTACAGGCTCTTCAACGCGGCCAGCGCGGGAAGGGGCAGGCCCGCCGGGTTCAACACGCTGGTCCACGTGGAATCGCTCAATGCGGGGCTCTACCGGTCGACGCGCGGCGCGGCGAGCGATCCGCAAATCCTGCGCTTCATCCGCTCGGAGTTGGGACTTGCGCCGCCGGGCGGACGGGGCGTCGAACCGGGCGCGTTCCAGACGTTCGTCGACCAGGTGGCCACGCAGTCCGTGCAACAGGGGCCGGACACGGTGAAGGCCCTGGCCAGGGCCCTGTGCGACGCGCTGGGGGCCAACAGGCCTCCCTGGTGGGCCTGTTTCGCCGAGGAGGTCGACGACTTTCTCCGTGCGCGGGATGCGCTCAGAATCTGCCAGTCCCTGGGGCTTGGGCATCTGGAGGCCGGAGCGCGACTCTTGGTGTTCCGCTACCGCCTGGACAGCGTTTTCCCGGTGCTGCGCCCCACCATGGTGGAGTCCAACTTGAACGCCTGCCACTGCCCGTCGCCGCCGGGATCGGTTCACGGGGTGACCATGCCTCTGGATCCGGAGTTGTCGCCCTGCCGGGAGGTTGTGCATCCGCCGCTGGAGGGGCAGGCCTGTCAGAACGCTTGCACCGGGGACGTTCTTTGGCTTACGGAGCACACGTTGCCTTCTGGAGCGCTTGCGCATTTGCGCAATCAGCATATACTGCGAATGAGGTCCAAAAACCCGTCGGCATCCGATGCCCAGTGGTTTGCGAGGCACTTTCCATGAGCGAGCCAGCCAGCAGCGCTTCCATCACCTGCCACCGATTGGCTGCGGCCGTGCGCGAGCGCGACGCCAGGAGCCTAAGGCTTCTGCTTGCCGGAGACGGCCTGCCCCTGCTGGGGGCGGACGCAGGCTCCGCGGAGACGCTCTATCTCAGCCTGAACCACTGCCGCGAGGGCGCGGAGACGTACAGGAAGCTTCCTGACGTCCTGGCCGAGGTCGTTGTGCTCGGCCCCCCTGGCGGCGCGCCGGTCCGTACCTGGTGGGAGCAACTGCTGGAGCTGGCCGGGAACGTGCCCGCCAACGAGAAGCTGTTCGAGGCGGTCAAGTCCGTGCTGGCAGAGGTGGGGCAAGGCCCGCTGGAGCAGCATGCCTTGCGGGCGCTGGCTTTCCAGCAGACGGATGACTCCCTGGCGGAAAAGTGGTTCGAGAAGCTGAATATCCCGACCCGGGAGGACGCCCTGGCCGGATGGCAGGGGCTGTTGTGGATGCCGCGCGACATCACTTTGAAGGAAGCCTCATCCGGTGAAGTGGACGTGAGCAGGCTGGTCCGGGGCTTTGTGGTTGCTGAGAAGGCCTGGCAGGGCAAGGAAGGCTTCCCGTCGATCCTGGAAGAGATGGCGGCCATGATGGGCGAGGCCTATCCCCGCTCGCCGGAATTCTGGTCCGAACGCTTCAGGCCGTGGCTTCGCGACCTCCCGGTCTGTGTCTTGAGGGCGCTGAGGGAGTCCTTGCCCGGTGTCTTCATGCCAGTATGGGATTCGAAAGATGCGGATCAGAGGGCGTTCTTTGAGAAGCATGCGCCTTCCCCAGGTGATGCCGGGCTGCTCGGCGCAGGCCATGCCAAACAACCGGCTCCGGGGGGGGGAGGATATTGATCGCAAGGTGCTTGAATTCGCCGAAAAACTCCTTTCGATCTCCTTGTCCTGCAAGAGGCCCACGGCGGGCGAGGCTGCAGAGAGTAGCGCCATGTCCGCGCAGTTTAGCCGCCAGTACCAAGCACGGGCCATGAACCCTCTGTGTGCTATAACACCCTCGTCCCTTTCCACATGGCCGTCCCAGTCGTCCCTGGTCTGCGAAAGCGCCCTGCTCAATCTCTCGGCCAGACGGTTGACGGAATCCTTGGGTATCGATCCGGCGACGCATGGTTTCGGCTTTCGAACATCCATGGGGTGGACACTTAATAATCGACTTCTGGAACAGCTTCTGGAAAAAGAAGAGCCGGGTGGCATTAGCGCAAGCTGGGATTTCGTCCCCGGGTCTTGTGAGGTGGGCAAGAAAAAAACGACCCGTAAAACGTAATCTTGCCTGATGGACTCAGCCTGAATGATCCTGCCCTTTGCGCGCCCCTGAACCAGCCCAAGCCGTCTGCCCCTCATCCCGCCCGCAGGGCCATCTCGGCCAGGGCGTTGACGCACGCCGCCGCCAGGGCCGAGCCGCCCTTGCGGCCCTCGATGGCGATCCAGGGCGCGTCGGAGCGCGCCATGAGCAGCGCCTTGGACTCCGCCGCGTTCACGAAGCCCACCGGCATGCCGACCACCAGCTCCGGGGCGATGCGCCCGGCGTCCATGAGCTCCATCAGGCGCAGAAGCGCCGTGGGCGCGTTGCCCACCGCGAACACCACCGGCCCCGAGAGGCGCGCGGCCTCGTCCACGGCCAGGCGGGCGCGCGTCACGCCCTGCTCCCTGGCGCGCACGGCCAGGTCCGGGTCGTCCATGTAGCACACGCTGCGGCTGCCCAGGGAATCGAGCCTGCGCCCGGGGATGCCCACCTGGCACATGCGCGTGTCCGTGACCACCACGGCCCCCGAGCGCAGCGCCGCCACGCCCGCGCGCACCGCGCCCGGGGAGAAGCGCAGGAGCGAGAGCATCTCGAAGTCCGCCGAGGTGTGCACCAGCCTGCGCGCCACCTCCCACTGAGCGCCCTCGAAGGGGCGCGGCTCGGGCACGAGGGAGTCGATGATGGCGAAACTCTGCCGTTCGATGTCCGCCGGTCCGGCGGTCTGGAGGAGACGGGGGGTGTCCATGGGCTGGAGCCTACGCCTTCCCGGCCCCGACGCCAAGGCCCCTTGTCCGGCAAACGCCGCGCAGCCCTTGACAAAACGACTCCGATCGTCTGAATTCGACCCCGATCCATCGGGGCCACGGCGCGACCGCCTGGCGTACGGAGCGGTTCATGCGCGTGAGCGACCTCAAACCGGGCCTCGTGCTCGCCCAGCCGGTGCGGGACGTCAACGGACGCCTGCTCATGGGCTCCGGCATGCGCCTATCCGACCGGGCCATCAGCGTGCTCAAGTCCTGGGGCGTGGCCGCCGTGGCCGTGCAGGGCGAGCGCCAGCCCACCCTGGCCGACGCCGGGGACCACATCCCCGGGGAACTCGCAGCGCGCGCCCAGGACGTGGCCGCCGGACGCCTGGCCCGCAACGACCTCACCCATCCCTTCGTCCAGGACGTGTTCCGCCTCTGCGTGCCGCGCATCGCCCGCATGCTCGAGGAGGGGCGCGAGGTGCTCAGGCCCCCCAGCGAGCCCCTGGCCGAACGCCCCGGCGCGGACCTGCCGCCCCTGGACGTGGCGGCCCTGGCCGCCTGCAACCAGGCCCTGGGGGCCATGCCCGAGGTGCTGGCCGCCCTCTCGCGCGCCATGGACGACCCGGGCACCTCCCCGGCCACGGCCGCCGCCATCATTCAGACCGATCCGGGCCTGGCCGCCAGGCTCCTCAAGCTGGTGAACAGCGCCCTCTACGGCTTCCCCCAGCGCATCGACACCATCACGCGCGCCGTCACGGTCATCGGCGTGCAGCAGCTCTCGGCCCTGGCCCTGGGCATGTCGGTGATGGATCTCTTCTCCCACGTGCCCCAGGACATCCTGGACGTGCGCCAGTTCTGGCGGCACAGCCTGGCCTGCGCCTGCGCCGCGCGCGCCCTGGCCTCGGCCCTGGGCATGCCCAACACGGAGCGCTTCTTCGTGGCCGGGCTCCTGCACGACGTGGGCCTGCTGCTCTTCATCCAGTGCGAGCCCGACCGCGTGCGCCGCGCGCTCCAGGAGGTGCGCTCCGTGGGCGCGAGCCTCGTGGCCGCCGAGCGCAAGGCCCTTGGCGCGGACCACTGCCAGGCCGGCGCGGCCCTGCTGTCGGGTTGGAAGCTCCCCCCGGGGTTGGTGGAGGCCGCCCGCTGCCATCACGAGCCCTCCCTGTGCGCCGACGAGCGCGACGCGGCCATCGTGCACGCCGCAGACTTCCTGGCCGAGGCCCTGGCCCTGGGGTCTTCGGGCCAGAGCGTGCTCATGCCCCTGGACAAGGCGGCCTTCGACCGCCTCGGCGCGCCCCCCGGCGTGGCCGACGCCGTGCTCTGCCGCGTGGATGACCAGTTCGTTCAACTTGAAGCCATCTTCCTGAACGGCCATGGAACAAGCTGACGCCCCCGAAGCCTGCCCTGACGATCCCCGCGCGCGGCATCTGGAAGAGACCAGCCGCTTCGCCCTGGCCGCCCTGGACCAGGCCGCCGCCCTCTCCGACTTCTCCATGAGCATGATGGCTCTGGAAGGCCCCGAACCCATCCTGGAGCTCTGCCTGCAACGGGTGGAGGGCCTTCTGCCGTTCCGGGCCGTGGGGATCATGCTGGTGGACGAGGCCGACTCCAGCTTCCGCCTGGCCACGGCCTCCCCTCCCCAGGCGCGGCGCGAGCTGCAGGCCGTGGCCGACGCCAGCGTGGAGCGCGGCCTCTTCGCCTTCGCCCTGCGCGAGAAGCGCGCCGTGCTCGATCCCGCCGGGTCGGGCGGACCCAAGCGCCTCCTGCACGTGCTCACCACGGCCTCGCGCACCCGGGGCATGTTCCTGGCCCTGGTGGAGGAGCCCGCCCCCGAACTCTCCGAAGTGACCCTGACCATCCTCTCCATCCTCCTGGGCAACACGGCCCAGGCCCTGGAGAGCTGTTTCCTGCACCGGCGCATCCGCGAGATGAACCGCGAGCTGGAGGAAAAGCTCGACCGCCTGGCGGACTCCGAGATGGACCTCAAGGCCGTCAACGACAACCAGGACAGGCTCATCCGGGCCAAGACGCGCGAGCTCCAGGAGGCCATGGCCCGCCTGGAGCAGGAGGTGGGCCAGCGCAAGAAGGCCGAGACCCTGCTGGAGGCCCTGAACCAGCGCCTGGAGGCCAAGGTGGAGGTGCGCACGCGCGCGCTCTTCCGCAAGGTTGCCGAGATGGAGGCCGCCAACCAGCAGCTCAAGCAGCTGGAGCGCCTCAAGTCGGGGTTTCTCTCGTCGGTGTCCCACGAGCTGCGCACGCCGCTCACCTCCATCCTGGGCTTCGCCAGGCTCATCGCCAGGGACTTCGAGCGCTACTTCCGGCCGCCCGAGGGGCACCCGCGCGACGCCAAAGCCCTGCGTCTGCTGCGCAACCTGGAGATCGTGGAGAAGGAGTCCGAGCGGCTCACGAGGCTCATCAACGACGTGCTGGACCTGACGCGCATCGAGTCCGGCAAGATGCCCTGGCGCGACGAGCCCCTGAGCCTCACCGAGGTGATCGCGGACGCCGTGATGGCCGTGGAAGGGCGCATCGAGAACCGGCCCCACGTGCACCTGCGCCTGGAGCTGCCGCGCAACCTCCCCGACGCCATGGGCGACCGCGACCGCATCCTCCAGGTGCTCATCAACCTCCTGGACAACGCCCTCAAGTTCACCGAGGAGGGCTACGTGCTCGTGGAGGCGGGCATGGACGAGGCAGGCATGCTCCTGGTCTGCGTGGAAGACACGGGCCCCGGCGTCTCCGAGGAGGAGGCCGAGAAGATCTTCGACAAGTTCCACCAGCACTCCCACAAGGACACCCTCAAGGACAAGCCCAAGGGCACGGGCCTGGGGCTGGCCATCTGCCGCCACATCGTGGCGCGCCACGGCGGGCGCATCTGGGTGGACCCCCCGCGCGAGGGGCAGGGCAGCGTGTTCTGCTTCAACCTGCCGGTGCACAGGCCGGGCCGCGTTCCGGCGGCGTAGCGCGAGGGGGGCGGCCCGCCCCTGTCGACCTGCCGACCTGGCGGCCAAGCCGTACTCCGGGCCTCCTGAGCGCACCGGTCCCTTCGGCCGCTTCCGTTGCGTTCTCCTCTTGACAGAGGCGAGCCGGTTCATTAAAGCCTCATATCAAGATATCTTGATATGAAGATCAACAGCATATGAACACAGCCGCAGCACCCAGCACCCGCGTCCCGTCCCGCCGCTCCTTCGCGCGGGATTTCTCCGTCTCCGCCCTGGCGGCCGGGCTGGTGGCCGTGGCCGTCTCCTTCGGCGGTCCCGCGGCCATCATCTTCCAGGCCGCGCGCGCCGCAAGCCTGGACCAGGCCCACCTGGCCAGCTGGATCTGGGCCATCTGCGTGGGCTCCGGCGTCACGGGCATCTGGCTCTCCCTGCGCACCCGCGAGCCCGTGGTGACGGCGTGGTCCACCCCGGGGCTGGCCGTGCTGGCGGCCGGGTGGGCGGCGTACCCCTATCCCGAGGCCGTGGGGGCCTTCGTGGTCTCCGGGGCGCTCATCACGCTGTGCGGGGTCACGGGGCTCTTCCAGGCGCTCATGGACCGCATCCCGCGTCCGGTGGTCTCGGCCATGCTGGCGGGCATCCTCTTCCGCTTCGGCGTGGACGTGTTCGGCTTCCTGAAGTCCGCGCCGCTCCTTGCCGGGACCATGATCGCGGCCTACCTGGCCTCCAAGCGCCTCACGCCGCGCTACGCCATCGTGTGCACGCTGCTGGCCGGGTTCGCGGCCGCCGGGCTCACGGGCGGGCTGGACTTCTCCGGCGTCTCGGCCAGCCTTGCGCGCCCTGTGTTCACCGTGCCCCAGTTCAGCCTGGGCGCGGTGATCGGCCTGGGGCTGCCGCTGTTCCTCGTCACCATGACCGGCCAGAACGCCACGGGCCTGGGCGTGATGCGCGCCAGCGGCTACCACGCACCGGGCAGCCCCATGGTGGCCTCCACGGGCCTGGCCTCGCTGCTTCTGGCCCCCTTCGGCTGCCACGGCGTGAACCTGGCGGCCATCACGGCGGCCATCTGCACCGGCCCCGAGTCCCACCCCGACCCCTCCCGGCGCTACGTGGCCGCCGTGGTCTGCGGGGCGTGCTACCTGGTGGTGGGGGCGTTCGGCGCGGCCCTTACCGGCGTTTTCACGGCCCTGCCGCCCGCGCTCATCGCCGTGGTGTCCGGGCTGGCGCTCTTCGGGGCCATCGCCTCGGGCCTCAC
>NZ_JBZVFJ010000094.1:13122-15219 GCF_058402725.1 Fundidesulfovibrio sp.
CCAGGCCATGGAGGAGGCCGACCGCCGCGAGGCCGCCCTGGTGACGCTGCTCGTCACGGTGTCGGGCGTGAGCTTCTTCGGCATCGGTTCGGCCTTCTGGGGCCTGCTCGGCGGCCTGGCGGCCGACCGCGTGCTCACACGGAGCCACCGTTGAACGGCTGCCCGGCCCTGGCCGTGTTCAAGGCCCTGGCGGACGAGACGAGGCTGCGCCTCTACCGCCTGCTCACGCGCTTCGAGCTCAACGTGGGCGAGATCGTGGCGGTTCTGGGCATGGGGCAGTCCCGGATATCCAGGCATCTGCGCATCCTGGTGGAATCCGGGCTTCTCACCGCCCGGCGCGATGGCTTATGGGTGTTCTACAGCGCGCCGGACACCCCCCTGCGCGCCGCCGTGGAGCCCCTGGCCGGGGACTGCGGCCCCCCGGAGGACCTGGCGCGCGCCCGCCAGTGCCTGGACGCCCGAGCCCTGGAGACCAGGCGCTTCTTCAACGCCATCGCCCCGGACTGGCGGGCCATGCGCCGCGAAGTGCTGGGCGAGCTGGACCTGGACGGCCTGATCCTGACGCTGACGCCAGCCTGCGCCAAGGCCGCGGACCTGGGCTGCGGCCCCGGCGACCTGCTGGAGGCCCTGGGGACCAGGGCCGCCTCGCTCATCGGGGTGGACGCCTCGTCGGCCATGCTCGAACTGGCCCGGCGCAAGCCCGGACTTGCCCTGGCCAGCCTGCGCGTGGGGGAGCTGGAGCACCTGCCCCTGGCCGACGCCGAGGTCCAGGCGGCGGTGTTGAGCCTTACCCTGCATCACCTTTCGGACCCCGCCGCCGCGTTGCGGGAGGCCCGCCGCGTGCTGGCTCCCGGCGGCACGCTGGTGGTTGCCGACTACCTCAAGCACGGCGACGAACGCCTGCGCGAGCGTTTCGGCGACCGCTGGCTGGGCTTTTCCCGCGACGAGATGGCGCGCTGGCTCGGCGATGCCGGGCTGACGCTGGAGCGATTCGAGGAAAGAAACGTCAACAACGGCCTGGCCCTTGGCGTCTACGCCGCGCGCAGGCCCGAAACGGAGGAAACCAAATGAGCGTGAAGCCCCTTGACCTGACCCTTGCCCATAAGGTCGCCGACATGTCCCAGGCCGACTGGGGCCGCAAGGAGATGATCATCTCCGACAACGAGATGCCCGGCCTCATGGCCGTGCGCGCCAAGTACGGCCCGCAGAAGCCCCTGAAGGGCCTGAAGGTGGCCGGCAGCCTGCACATGACCATCCAGACCGCCATGCTCATCGAGACCCTGCACGAGCTGGGCGCGGACCTGCGCTGGGC
The DNA here is from genome assembly GCF_058402725.1 of Fundidesulfovibrio sp. Lineage (NCBI taxonomy): Bacteria > Pseudomonadati > Thermodesulfobacteriota > Desulfovibrionia > Desulfovibrionales > Desulfovibrionaceae > Fundidesulfovibrio > Fundidesulfovibrio sp. Next base: position 14,435 of record NZ_JBZVFJ010000094.1, read on the forward strand.
CAGCTGCAACATCTACTCCACCCAGGACCACGCCGCCGCCGCCATCGCCCAGGCCAACACCTCCGCCGTGTACGCCTGGAAGGGCGAGACCCTGGAGGACTACTGGTGGTGCACCGAGATGGCCCTCACCTGGCCCGACGGCTCCGGCCCCGACCTGATCGTGGACGACGGCGGCGACGCCACCCTGTTCATCCACTACGGCGTCAAGGCCGAGAAGGACCCCTCCATCCTGGACAAGCCCACCGACAACAAGGAGTTCGCCATCATCCTGGAGCGCATCCGCGCCTCCGTGAAGGCCGACCCCACCCGCTTCCAGCGCATGGCCGCCAAGATCAAGGGCGTCTCCGAGGAGACCACCACCGGCGTGCACCGTCTCTACCAGATGCTCAAGGACGGTGAGCTGCTCTTCCCGGCCATCAACGTGAACGACTCGGTCACCAAGTCCAAGTTCGACAACCTCTACGGCTGCCGCGAGTCCCTGGCCGACGGCATCAAGCGCGCCACCGACGTGATGGTGGCGGGCAAGGTCGTCGTGGTCGCGGGCTACGGCGACGTGGGCAAGGGCAGCGCCCAGTCCATGCGCGGCTTCGGCGCGCGCGTGATCGTCACCGAGATCGACCCCATCTGCGCGCTCCAGGCCGCCATGGAAGGCTACGAAGTGACCACCATGGACGAGGCCTGCAAGCTGGGCGACATCTTCGTCACGGCCACGGGCTGCGCCGACGTGATCACCGGCGCGCACATGGAGCAGATGCGCGAGGGCGCCATCATCTGCAACATCGGCC
>NZ_JBZVFJ010000095.1:0-14253 GCF_058402725.1 Fundidesulfovibrio sp.
CCACGTGGAGCAGGCGCGCGGGCATGCCGCGCATGGCGCGCAGCACCGACTCGAAGCCCTCGTCGGGCGCGATGCGGTGGATGCGCGTGTTCATGATGGATGCTATCTTCATGGTTTTCCTTGGGATGGTGTGAGACATGTTCGGGCAGCCTTTCCCTCCGGGCGGCTCGATCCGCGCCGCGAGAGACGGCAAAGCAGCAGGTCGCGCCCGTCCGGCGAGGCCTTGACGGCTACCGCCTCGCCGTTTGCCAGTATGCCCACCGCTTCGTACCAGACGCTGCTTCGACCGTGCATGCGCCGGACGGTCCCCGGCAGCAGGCGCAGGCCGGGTACGCAGGCGTCAAGCCCCGAGAGCACCTCGCAGGGCGCTTCCAGAAGGTTGCCCCGGGCGTCCAGCGCCAGGGCCTCCCCGTCGGCGTGGACCATCATCGAGAGGCTCTGCCCGTCGGGCAGGAAGCCGCTCACACGGTAGCGCACGGCGTGGGCGCCGTCCATCTCCACGCCCACACGGCGGATGTGGAAGCCGGGCGACTTGCGCAGTGCGGCCTGGCGCACCTCGCGGGGAACGTCGCGAGGAGGCAGCTCCCCCGCGTTTCCCCCGGAAGGAGGGGCGAAGGCCCGCGCCGCCAGCAGGGCCAGCGATGCCAGAGCCAGGTAGAGCAGGGCTTCCATTGCGTGTCCGGTTGGAGGGACGGCGGCCGCACGCCCCGGCCGGACAGATGTCCGGCCGACGGGCGGCGTTTGCGTCTACTTCTTGGGGATGGCCCAGTCGGGCATGACGGAGAGGTCGATGCCCCAGACCATGGGCATGAGGTAGTAGACCACCAGGGTGATCTGCACGATGCCCAGGAGGTTGAGCCAGAAGCCCGTTCGGGCCATCTGTCGGATGGTGACGGCCCCCGAGCCGAAGACCACGGCGTTTGGCGGCGTGGCCACGGGGAGCATGAAGGCGTAGGAGCAGGCGATGCACGCCGCCACGATGGGGCCGAAGGGGTGGATGTGCATGCCCACGGCGATGGCGCCCATGACGGGGATCATCAGGGTGGCCACGGCCGTGTTGGAGGTCACTTCCGTAAGGAAGATGTTGAGCGTCACGATGGCCGCGATGATGTAGATGAGCTGCATGCCGGAAAGGCCCGTGAGCTGCCCGGCGATGTACTTGGTCAGGCCCGTCTCCTGGAAGCCGTCGGCCAGGCAGAGGCCGCCGCCGAAAAGGAGGATGACGTCCCAGGGGATCTTCACGGCGGTCTTCCAGTCCAGGAGGAACACGCCCTTCTTGATGTCGGAGGGGATGACGAAAAGCAGCACGGCGCCGCCGATGGCGATGGAGGCGTCGGTGACGCCCTTGAAGACCGGCATCTTCACCAGGCCCAGGAGGATCCACAGGGAAGCCACCACGGCGAACACGGCGATGATGATCTTTTCTTCCTTCTTCATGGAGCCAAGCTTGGCCAGTTCGGCGTCGATGAGCGCGGCTCCCTTGCCGTGCAGAATGTCGCCCTGCACCTTGAAAAGCACCTTCGTGATCAGGAGCCAGGTGATGATCAGGAAGGTGGCGGCCAGGGGGACGCCCACCTTCATCCAGTCGATGAAGGTGATGGTCTGGCCGTACATCTTGTCGACCTGGGCCACCATGATGGTGTTGGGGGGCGTGCCGATGATGGTGCCCAGGCCGCCGATGGACGCGGCGTAGGCCAGCGAGAGCATGAGCCCGATGGCGAAGGGGTTCTTGTGCAGGTCCTTCTCGCCGGTGATCTCGGCGCAGGCCTTGATGATGGCCATGCCGATGGGCATCATCATCACGGTGGTGGCCGTGTTGGAGACCCACATGGAGATGAAGGCCGCCGCCACCATGAAGCCCAGGATGATGCGCGAGGGACTGGTGCCTACCATCTGGATGGTCTTCATGGCGATGCGGTAGTGCAGGTTCCAGCGCTCCATGCACACGGCGATGAAGAAGCCGCCCATGAAGAGATAGATCACGTGGTTGGCGTAGGGCAGCGTGGCCTTGGCGCTGGGCATGATCTGGAAGAAGGGGAAAAGCACGATGGGCAGCATGGCCGTGGCCGGGATGGGGATGGCCTCGGTGATCCACCACGTGGCCATCAGCGCCGTGACGGCTGCGCAGTACAGGGCCGGTTGCGTCATCCCCTTGGGCAGGGGCAGCATGCAGATCAGCAGGAACAGGACGGGACCGAGAATCAAGCCTACCAGTTTCGTTCTGTCTAACATCATCCTCTCCTTGATGCGTTTGCCGGAAGTTGGTTTGCTCGCGTGCGCCGCGGGTTGGAAACGGCGCAGGGGGCAGTAGTCGGCCGGACGGCGCCTCCTGTGGGTTGAGTGTTGCGAGGCGATCGCCTGCCGGACGTCGGCGACGTCCGGCAGGCAGGGCCGCCCGTCCGGGCGCATGGGAGGTTGCGCCCGGACGGACCGTGGCAGGCTTGCTCCGGAAGGGCGGGCCGGTCGTCCGGAGCGCAGGCCGCCACGCCTGGCCAGATTGCGCCGGGTGGTGCGGGCTTGCGCGCCCCTTGACAATCCGAAGCTTTTTCCTTTTATAAACAGAAGAATTAGATGTAACTTTGTTAGAATCTAATGGGCGGTTTCTAATGAAAGACGAATTCCCCCGCGTAGTGCTTGAAATGGTCCAGAACTGTCCGACGCCCATGAAGACGATCTCCGAGGAAGTCGGCAAGCCTTACTCCACGTTGATGCGCGAATTGGACCCTGGCGACAAGGGCGCCAAATTGGGCATCGAGCTGCTGATTCCATTAATGCAGGTGTGCAACTCCATCGCGCCGCTGCGCTACATGGCTGGGCACATGGGATACCGTGTCTCATCCATGCGTGAGATATCTCCGGACAAGTGCACGTTCCATGAAGAGCTGCTGGACACCTATCAGGCGTTGGTGGAGTATCATCGGGCCATGATGGATGACCAATCCCCGGAGATTGTCGCAGAATTCCGAGAGGTGCTCATCCGTCAGCTCAAGGAGGACTTCGTGGCCTACATGGAGCGCCGCAAGGGACTCTAGTGTTGCGATTTTGATAAACATGAAGGTGTTTTTCAAAATTCAATGAATGGTCTTGGCTGATTGTCTTGGTGTTGCGTATGGGTGGGACGCAACTCTCGCCGCAGAGAAGCGCCAGAGGATCGATCGGGCTTGTCTTCGCGGCCGCCTGCTGGCACACGGTGGGCATGGCAACCATCTATCTCGCGGGTCCCCTCTTCTGCGACCCCCGGCAGGCGTGGCATCGCTCCGTGAAGGCCCGCATCGAAACCGAGACCGGGCACGCCGTCATCTGGCCCTTCGAGCTCTTCACCCAGGAGGCCATCGAGGCCTGGGGTCAGGACGCCCCGCGTCAGGTGATGATCCACTGCCGCGACGCCCTGGCCGCCTGCTCCCTGGTGGTGGCCCTGCTGGACGGCACGCAGGTGGACGACGGCACGGCCTGGGAGATCGGCTTCGCCCACGCGCGCTGCATCACGGTGCTCGGCGTGCGCACCGATTCGCGCAACGTGGGCGACGTGCCCGGGGCCGTGGTCAATTCCATGATCCACGCCAGCTGCGAGGCCATCGTGCGCGGCGTGGACGAGCTGGTGGCTCTGCTCAAGGCGTACTGAGCCTCAACGCCGACCCCCCGGAGGCAACCCATGCGTCTCCCCGTCCTTGCCGCGCTCCTCGTGCTCACCGCCCTTGCCGCTCCAATCCGCGCGCAGGATTTCTGCACCGTGCCTGCCTACCCCAAGGCCGAGGCCCGCTTCGTGGTGGACAACGACAACAACCTGCGCCAGTGGGGCGGAGCGGACTACGCCAAGGCCCCGGTGATCGGGAAGCTCGACGCCGGGGACATGGTGCGCCTGCTCTCCCAGGAAGGTCGCTGGGCGCGCGTGAGCACCCACGACGGCAAGGAGGGCTGGGTGAACGCCAAGTGCCTGGCCCCCTACGACGCGTTCGTCACGGGCAAGAGCGCGGCCGGAAACTACGAAGGCCTGATCGGCTGCGGCCAGGACGAACTCGTGAAGCTCCTCAAGGTGGACCTCGACGGCGACGGCAAACCCGAAACCCTGCGCCTGACCTGCGAATCCGGCAACGGCTGCGCCAACTACTTCCTGGACGTGCTCTCGGCCGAGGGCAAGGTGCTCTTCGCCGGGCCGCGCCAAGGCCCCTCCTACTTCATCTTCTGCAGCTGCCACGCCGGGGAGTACCTGCCCGAGGCCTTCTTCGACCTGGACGGCGACGGCCGCAAGGAGATGGTCCTGCTCCACCCGCGCAGCGACGTGAGCCCCACGCCCGTGGAGGCGTTCCGTTTCAACGGGAGCGGCTTCGACCATGTGCTCGTCAACAAGGGATTCTTCGGCTCCAAGGAAGAGCCGGACGTCCTGCGCGCAGTGGATTTTCCCAAGGACCCCGACTTCGACCCGTACCGCTACCTCTACGGGCTCAAGCTGGACGAAAAGGGGCGGCTCATCGCCTCCATCGCCGGGCCGGGCGCGGCGGGCGAGGCCGAGGTGCGCTCCACCCCGGAGGGATTCAGGGTGGTGCGCTGGACCGTCCCCTACAAGAAGTGGTGAGCCCCCCCGCCGTGCTGGTGAGCGTGATCACCCCCAGCCGGGGCGACCGGCCCGAGGCCCTGGCCCAGGCCGCCGCCAGCCTGGACGCCGCCGTGGCCCGCGCCCAGGCCCTGGGCCTGGCCCGGCCCGGCCAGGTGGAGTGGCTGGTGGGCTTCGACGGCGTGAAGGGCCGCCGCCCCGCCACGTCCACGCCGGCCCGCTTCGTGGACTTCCCCCGATCCGGCAATTTCGGCAACGCCCTCCGCGACGCGCTCATCAGGCAGGCCCGGGGCTCGCACCTGATGTTCCTGGACGACGACAACGCCTACCTGGAAAACGCCCTGGAGAGCTTCCTGCCGCACCTGGACGCGGAGATGGTCATCGCCCGCGTGGACGTGACCAGGGCCTTCCCCGGTCCGGTGATCCCCGTGCGCGGGGGCGCGGAGGACGTGGTGCGCCAGGGCAACGTGGACCCATTGTGCCTGTGCCTCTCGCGCGAGCTGGTGGCGGTGCGCTGCCGGGGCTGGGGGGGCGAGGGGGGCTACGAGTCGGACTTCCTGAACATCCGCCGTTACCACCGCCGGGCGCGCTCGGTGCGCCTGCTGGACGACGTGGTGGGGATCTACGACGCGGGCCGGGGCCTGGACCGCGACGGCATGAACCCGCGACAGCAGGCCCGGGAGCAGGGCGGCTAGTGCAGCGCCCTCAAACTCCGATCGTACGGATTGTCGAGGCAAACGGCCATAATCATTGATTTACATTGTGAAAACATGTTCGTGGTTTTCACCGTCGCGGCACTCCTCCTGAGTCATGGGGCTCCTCCCAACCGGCCATCAGGGCGTCCTCCGGCGGGACGAGTTCGGTCCAGCGGGGCAGGGTCTCGTGGAGGCGGTAGGTCGTCTTGAGGTCGCGCAGGCGGGCATGCCAGTGGTGCAGGTCCTTCTCGATGCGCCCGGTCTCGCCTCCGGCGCCTTTTCCCGCATTTGCCGGGTCGTTCCAGTCGCGCAGCATGCGCTTGAGCCGGTTCTCCTCCAGGATGCGTTTGAGCCGCGCCGCCGTGACCGCAGGGGCGCGGTGCGGGAAGTGGTGCACCACCAGGGAACTCTCCGGCTCCGGGAGCGGGCAGGCCTCGCTGGCGAAGATGTGGTAGCCGGGCCCTGTGAAGAGGGGCGGCGCGTCCCGGTCGAAGCGCAGGAGCTGGTGTTTCAGGTGCCCGGCGGCGCAGTGGGCCACTGGGTCGGGCCGGGCGCGGGGGTAGCGGGCCACGGGGTTGGTCCCGGGCGCGTAGGCCCCGGCGTCCGGGGCGTGCTCCAGCACGCGCGAGCCCACCACCCGGTAGCCCGAGGGCAGCTCTCTCAGGTAGCCGCGCACCGTCCTGCCCCCCGGGCCGTGGGGGAACTCGTCGGCGTCCGCGAAGAGCCACCAGACATGCTCCAGGCCGCTTCGCGCGCTCGTCTCGGCCATGCAGCGGTTGGCCAGGAGCACCTTGGCGCTCTCCTCGAAGAAGCGCTCGGAGTGGGTGCTCCAGAGCTGCGCCCCCTGGGCCTGGGCAAGGGCCACGGTGGCGTCGTCGCTGGCGTGGTCCACCAGGAGCACGCGGTCGCAGCCCTGGAGGAAGAGGTTGCGCACCGAGGCCTCGATGATGTCCGCCTCGTTCCAGACGTAGAGGAACCCGTAGAGTGCGAAATCCTCCAGAGGCGGACCGGGGAGCCGGGCCGTGCGCACCATGCCTTCGTTGAGCGCGGACACGGACCGCCTCAGGGCGCGGGGGCGAAGAGCCCGGCCAGCAGGCTCTCCAGCGCGGGGTTGGGGCCGCCCTGGGCCAGGAGGTCCTCCAGGAGCGAGGCCATGGCCGCGCGCTGGCCCAGGCGCTCCAGGGCCGCCAGGTAGACCATCTGGGGCAGGGCGTCGCCCGGCGGCAGGGCTTTCGCCAGGCGCTGCCGCTCGGCCTGGGCCTTGCGCAACTCCTCCTTGCCCGCGCGGTCCAGGGGGGCGTCCCGGGGCGCGGGGGGCGCTGCGCCCCGCACGGTCAGCTGCCCGGCCACCAACTCGCCCTGGGTGGAGAGCACCGGCGATTCCTTGATGGCCCCGGCGTCCAGGCCCAGGCTCGTGATCACTGGGGCGCGCCCCGTTTCCTCCGTGGCTGCGGCGGTCTCGATGGCCAGCACGGCCGGTCCGGTCCACTCCTCGGCGCGGTTGAGGGCCAGGTAGCTCAGGCGCAGGCGCGACCCGGGGCTCAACTCCACGCGGTCGCCGGTCAGGAGCTTGCGGAAGGGGGTCACCTCCAGGCGCTTGCCGGGCTGGCGGGTCAGGGCGGCCTGTCCCTCCAGGGCCGAGACCATGCAGACCGTCTGGGCCATGGCCGCGCCCGGCAGGAGCGCCAGGAGCGCCAGGAGCGCGATGCGATGCGATGCCTTCATGATGTCCTGCCTCCTTTCCCCCTGGGGGGCGTTGACGCGGCGGCGCGTTCGGCGCGCGTCATGCGCATGCCGCTCACGCTGGTGAACACCATCCCGAGCCCCGTGACAAGCCCTGCGACGGGAAAGAGCCAGCCGCACAGGAAGAGCGCGAAGCCCATGGCCCACGCCGCGACAACCAGCCCGGCGCGCACGCCCTTGCGCCCCAGCGCCCCCGCCCTGTCGCAGGCCATGGCCCCGGCCGCCAGGAAGGGCAGCCAGCACAGCCCCGCGACCCAGAGGGGGACGAAGCCCATGCGTCCGGGATGCAGGATGGTTTCGGCGATGTTGGCGTGGATCTCCGCGCCGGACATGTCGCGGTGGCCCATCCAGAGGAAGTTCCGGGAGTAGGGGGTGGGCAGGCGGTCGCCCGCGCCCTCGAACTCGGCCCCCACGAACGCGATGCGTCCGGCCGCGAGACGCTTTTCCTCCGGGGTGAGCCCCTGGGGGCGGGTGAGCGCCGCCAGGGAGATCCGGGGCACCGTCCCCGGCGGACCGCACCAGGCCACGGGCGCGGGCTCGCGCCAGCCCGGGGCCTGAAGGGCCGGGAGGCCTTCGTGGTTCCCGGCGACCCGCACGGCCAGGGCGGCCAGGGTCCACCACGGCTGCGGCGTATCCCAGCCCGGGGGGAGGGGCTGACCCTCCGGGGCGGCGCGCAGGCCCTCGTGGGCCGCCACTTGGCGGCGCACCACGTTGTCGGGGTCGCGCAGGAGGTTGGTGAGGCCCAGGCTCGCAAGCTTGCCGGGCAGGGCGTCCATGTACTCCCGGGCCGGGAAGGGCACGGGGAGCTCGCCCCGGGCGCGCACGGGGCGCACGGCCAGGAGCACCCGCCCTCCGGCCAGGGCCTGGTCGAAGGTCTGGTCGTAGTCGAGGAGCGCGTCGGGGATCTGGTCTGTTCCCAGCGTGCGCAGCCATTGTTCGGGGGTGATGCCCAGGTGCACGTCAAGGGCGGTGCAGGCGGCCCCGGCTTCGCGCAGGCGCTCGATGGCCAGGGCGTAGTGGGGGCCGAAGAATGCCAGGGGGGTGTCCGGGAAGGCCGCCAGGGCCTCGGCGTCCAGGGCCACGATGAGCGTGGAGGAGGGCTTGTGGCGTTTGCCGGTGAGCAGGTGGTGCACGTCCCAGCACCAGCGGTCCAGGTTGCCCAGCAGGCCCAGGCCCGTCCCGGCCAGGGCGGCGGCCAGGGTGAGGCAGACCACGGCAGTCAGGGACAGGACGCGGCGCTTGTCCAAGGGGGCTCCTGCGCTTCGGGTGCACGGCGCTGCGGAGCGGGACGCCCCGCCCGGCCTTCGTCTTCTAGCGCGGGACGCCGGGGGAGTCCATGGCGTCACTCCCGGCGACAGCCCCTCCCTTGACAGCCCGGCCCGCCTCGGGGATGCACGGAGGATCATGGAACGCGTGATCACTGCCCTGATGGTCATCGCCATGGGCCTGCTCTCGGGCTGGGGGATGAAGCAGCTGGCCGAATCCGGGAGGTGGCGCAACCCCCCGGACCTGGCCCGGCTGCGGCTCCTGCTGCAGAAGATCGCGCTCTTCTTCCTGCTGCCCGTCACCTACTGCGGGGCCTTCTGGAACCTGGACCTCTCGGTGAGCGGCATCTGGAGCCTGCCCGCCGTGGGCGTCTTCGCCTTCGTCAGCGGCGGGGCGCTTGCCCTGGCCGCCGGGAAGGCCATGGGCCTTGCGCGTCGCGAGAGGGGGGCCTTCTTCTGCTGCGGCCTCTTCACCAACGTGGGGGCGGTGGGGGCGCTGGTGTGCCACCAGCTCCTTGGCGAGGAAGGCTTCGCCATGGTGCCCGCCTACAAGCTCCTGGAGGAAGTGCTCTATTTCGGGGTGGGCTTCCCCGTGGCGCGCTCCTTCACCGGACCGGGCCAGGGCGGGCTGGCTGCCGGGCTCAAACGCGTCGTCACGGACCCCTTCATCCTGTGCGCCCTGGGTGGTATGGCGGCGGGCGCGGCCCTGCGCCTGGCCGGGTTTCAGCGTCCGGCGGAGTACGCCACGGTGAACGCCGTGCTGGTGCCCCTGGCTTCGTTCTGCATGCTGGTGGCCATCGGCCTGGCGCTGCGGGTGAAAAGGCTCGCGGCCTATCCGGGGCCGTGCGCGGCCGTCCTGGCCATCCGGTTCCTGGCCGTGCCCGCCCTGGCCACCACGGCTGCCTGGTTCCTGGGCTACGGGCGCATCCTGGGGGGTGTGCCCCTCAAGGTGGTGATGATCCTTTCCTGCATGCCCGTTGCCTTCCTGGCCCTCATCCCGCCCTCCCTCTACGACCTGGACGTGGACCTGACCAATGCCTGCTGGTTCGCCAGCATCCTCTTCACCGGGCTGTCCATTCCCCTGCTGGCCCTGGCCGTGCGGGCCTTCTGAACCGTTCCTGGCGACGGGTCGGGCATTTTCCTTTTGAAAACCGGCGCATTTCTGTTACAAGAAAGCCATTCCGTTCACCGGTTCGCCAACAAAGAGATGGTGCCATGGCCAGCGTGACGCTCAAGGACATCGTCAAGACCTTCAAAACCACCACCGTGGTCGACCGCCTGAACATCGAGATCAAGGACCGCGAGTTCGCGGTGCTCGTGGGCCCCTCGGGCTGCGGCAAGACAACGGCCCTGCGCATGATCGCCGGGCTCGAACAGCCCACCTCGGGGGACATCCTCATCGGCGACCGGGTGGTCAACGACGTGCCCCCCAAGGACCGCGACATCGCCATGGTCTTCCAGAACTACGCCCTCTATCCGCACATGAACGTGCGCGAGAACCTGGGCTTCGGCCTGAAGATGCGCAAGTTCCCCAAGCCCGAGATCGACCGGCGCGTGGAGGAGGCGGCGGACATCCTGGGCATCCGGGGGCTGCTGGAGCGCAAGCCCCGCGAACTCTCCGGCGGCCAGCGCCAGCGCGTGGCCGTGGGCCGGGCCATCGTGCGCAAGCCCGCCGTGTTCCTCTTCGACGAACCCCTCTCCAACCTCGACGCCAAGCTCCGCGTGGCCATGCGCGCCGAGATCAGCAGGCTCCACCAGCGCATGGACGCCACCACCATCTACGTCACCCACGATCAGGTGGAGGCCATGACCATGGCCCACCGCATCTACGTGATGCAAAGCGGCACGCTCCAGCAGCAGGGCGCGCCCATGGACATCTACCGCCACCCGGCCAACCGCTTCGTGGCCTCCTTCATCGGCTCCCCGGCCATGAACTTCGCCGAGGGCGTGGTGGAGCACCGCGACGGACGCCCGGTCCTCAACGCCGGAGCCTTCCGGGTGGACCTGCCCGAGACGCTGCGCGAGGCCCTGGCCCCCTACGCCGGGAAACCCCTGGTCTTCGGCATCCGCCCGGAGGACTTCACCCTGGCCGAGCCCGGCCAGCCGCCGGGCGGCGACCGCATCAGCGCCACGGCCGATGTGGTGGAGCAGCTGGGCTCGGAGGTTCTCTTGCATCTGAGCGCCGGAGACCATCGCCTGGTGGCCCGGCTGGACGTTCCCCCGTCCCCCATCGCCGCGGGCAGCGGCGTCACGGTGCGCCTGGACGCATCCAGGGCGCGCCTTTTCGACCCCGGGACAGGCCTTTCGGTAGGCTAGAGAACGGTCCGCCCTCGCGGGCCAAACAGGGAGAGTCGCATGCGAAGCAAACCGGTGTTTCTTGCGTTGGCGGCCTTGCTTGTCTTCGTCATGTCCTGGTCCGACGCCAGGGCCCAGGTGAACTGGAAACAGTTCCAGGGCACGGAAATCCGCATCATGATGAACAAACACCCCTTCACCACCTACATCGAACCCAAGCTCGCCGAATTCGAGCAGCTCACGGGCATCAAGGTGGTGATGGAATCCTTCCCGGAGGACCAGTTCCGCAACAAGCGCACCATCGAGCTCAACTCCGGCGGCAAGCTCGACGGCTTCATGATCATGGCCACCCAGGACGACCTCTACTACTGGAAAGCCGGGTGGCTCCTGCCCCTGGACGACTTCGTGAAGGACCCCTCCCTCACCGACGCCAGCTGGGACCTCAAGGACTTCTTCCCGCTGTTCATGAAGGCCAACACCATCGACGGCAAGCTCTTCGGCGTTGTGTTCAACGCCGAGACCTCTCTTTTGTCCTACCGCAAGGATCTCTTCGAGCAGAACAAGATCAAGGTCCCCGCCACCATGAAGGAGTTCGAGGACGCGGCCAAGTTCTTCCACGGCAAGGAGATGGACGGCAAGAAGATGGTGGGCGTCACCCTGCGCGGCAAGGGCGCGGCGGCCACCTCCCAGTGGAGCGACTTCATGTTCACCTTCGGCGGCAACTGGATGGAGAAGGGCAAGTCCTTCCTGAACTCGCCCCAGGACATCGCCGCCTTCAAGTTCTACGGCGACATGCTGCGCAACTACGGCCCCGAGGGCGCCACCATGCTCCACTGGGCCGAAAGCACCCAGCTCTTCATGGAAGGCAAGGCGGCCATGATCTACGACGCCAACGTCTTCAAGTCGCTCTATGAGAACCCCAAGGACTCCAAGGTGGCCGGCAAGGTCGGCTACGCGGTGATCCCGGCCGGCCCGGCGGGCAGCATCCCCCACCTCTCCAACTGGAGCCTGTGCATCAACAAGAACGCCCCGGCCAAGCAGCAGAAGGCCACCTGGCTCTTCATCCAGTGGGCCACCAACAAGCAGAACGCCGTGAAGGCCCTGCTGGCGGGCGTTCCCGCCGGGCGCGCCTCGGCCTGGGACTCCCCCGAGTACAAGGCCGGCGACAAGAACCCGGACTGGACCGCCAGCGTGAAGAAGTCCTACGAGACGGGCAACCCGCAGTGGAACCCTCCCGTGCTCAACGTGCCCGAGATCCGCGACATCGTGGGCCAGGTGATCGTGGACGCCATCCAGGGCAAGGACGTGAAGGCCTCGGCGGACAAGGCCGCAGAAACCATGAACAAGAAGATGGAACTGCCGTAGACCGGGCGGGAACAGGCAGGAATCCGCGCCGCCGCCCGTACCGGGCGGCGGCGCATCCCGACGCGGCGAGGGCCGCGCCCCGCCGCCGGGAGCAGGGCGGGCAGGCCGTGCGGGACCCGGCGAGCACAGGCCCGGCCCTGCACGAGAACGCAGCAATCGACCCCCGGCGCATCCGGGCCGGTCAGCTTCCGGCCCCGGCCGGGGGAACCAAGGCGGCAGACCATGAGACGCATCGCCCAAGCCCTGTCCGACTTCATCGACCGGCGTCAGTCCTGGGTGTTCCCGGCCCCGGCGGTGATCGTGCTCCTGCTCATCGTCGTCTTCCCCATCGCCTTCAACCTCTATTTGGCCTTCACCAAGTGGACCATCGGGCTCGGGCAGCCGCGCTTCATCGGCCTGGACAACTTCGTGGACCTGCTCAGCGACGAGCGCGTCCTCAACGGAACCGTGGTGATGATCGCCTTCAGCGGCCTGAGCCTGGCCCTGGAAATGACCCTGGGCCTGATGATCGCCCTGTACTTCAACCGGGAGTTCAAGGGCAGCGAGGCCGTGCAGGCCATCTACATCTTTCCCTTCGCGGCCACGCCGGTGGCCGTGGCGCTCATCTGGCGCATCATGCTCAACCCCGAGGTGGGCGTGCTCAACTACCTGCTGCGCCTGGTGGGCCTGCCCGGCAGCCTGTGGGTTTCAAGCGAGCACACGGTGATCCTCTCGCTGGTGATGGTGGACGTGTGGAAGTGGACCCCCATGATCACCCTCATCGTGCTGGCGGGGCTCAAGTCGCTGCCGCACGACCCCTACGAGGCCGCCCGCATCGACGGGGCCAGCGCGCTGCAGATCTTCTGGCACATCACCCTGCCCATGATCCGCCCGGTGCTCATCGCCGCGCTCATGCTGCGCTCGCTGGACAACCTCAAGGAATTCGACATGATCTACACCATCACCCAGGGAGGCCCGGGCATCGCCTCCGAGACGCTCTACCTCTATTCCTACACGGTGGGCTTCCAGTTCTTCAAGGCGGGCTACGGCTCGGCCCTGATGGTGGTGGTGTTCCTCATCGTCCTGGTGTTCAACGTGGTCATGAACAGGCTCAGGCTGGCCAAATGACGGCCCGGACCGGGAGGGGAGCGCCATGAGCGTCGCGGTCAAGAGGATCAAGAGCGTCCTGTTCTACTCGGGCGCGGTGGCCCTGTGCGCGCCGCCGCTCTTCGTGTTCGCCTGGATGATCATGACCGGGCTCAAGACCGGCTCGCAGAACATCGCCTATCCGCCGGAATTCTTCTTCACGCCCACCCTGGAAAACTTCCGGGCCGTCTTCCAGCAGCACGATTTCTTCCATTTCCTGATGAACAGCGTGATCATCGCCACCCTGGCCACCGGGCTCTCGCTGGTGCTGGGGCTTCCGGCCGCCTATTCCATCGCCAAGTACAAGCAGGGGCGCATCGGGCTGATCATCCTCTTGGCCAGGATGACCCCCTTCGTCAGCTACCTTCTTCCGTGGTACATCATCTTCCGCTCAATGGGGCTCATCGACACCTACACGGCCCTGACCGTCACGCACCTGATCATCACCCTGCCCATGGTCACCTGGCTCATGATCTCCTTCTTCGAGAGCGTGCCCGCCGAGTTGGAGGACGCGGCCATGATCGACGGCTGCACCCGCCTGCGCACCTTCCTGACCATCGTGCTGCCCCTGGTGCGCAACGGCATCGCCACCTCGGCCATCATGGCCTTCATCTTCTCCTGGAACCAGTTCCTCTTCTCGCTCATCCTCTCCGGCCCCAGGACCAAGACCGTGCCCGTGGCCGTCTACAACTTCATCTCCTACGGCAAGATCGACTGGGCGGGCATCGGCGCGGCCGCAACGCTCATCGTGCTCCCGGTGTCCGTGTTCGCCTTCTTCGTGCGCAAGTCCATCGTGCAGGGCCTGACCATGGGGGCCATGAAGGACTGACGCCGCAACCCTTCGAGGAGCATCCGATGAGCGTGCAATGGGACGATCTGGAATGGGACGAGGTGGCTCCGGGCATCCGGCGCAAGGTGGTGCACGCGGCCGGGTTCACCCTGGCCCGCTTCGAGGTGACCCCCGAGGCGGCCATGCCCCCGCACGCCCACCCGCACGAGCAGGCCAGCACCGTGCTTGAGGGGACGGGCGAGTTCCTGCTGGGCGAGGAGCGCCGCCCGGTTGGGCCGGGCCACGTGGTGCTCATCCCCGGCGGGCTGCCCCACGCCCTGCGCGTGCCGGGGCCGGGGGCCGTCACCGTGCTGGACGTGTTCGCGCCGTGCCGGCAGGACTTCCCGGAGTCCAGGAGAAAGCAGGGCGCGTGATGTTTTCGGG
>NZ_JBZVFJ010000095.1:14263-15213 GCF_058402725.1 Fundidesulfovibrio sp.
CCGCCCTTGCGGGGGGCAATGCCGGACCCGGCGGGGCTTGCGGCGCTCCCGGCCCATGCTTCACTGCGTCCCGAACGGTTGACGCCCGGCGAGGGAGCGCGCGCTCCCGGCCGGGCGTCTTTGCGTGCCGTTGGGTGCGGGCGCTCACCACTGGGCGTGGAACACGCCCTCCTTGTCCAGGCGCTTGAAGGTGTGCGCGCCGAAGAGGTCGCGCTGGGCCTGGATGAGGTTGGCGGGCAGGTGTTCGGAGCGGAAGCCGTCGTAGTAGGCGAGGCTGGCGCACAGGGCCGGGGCCGGGATGCCCGAGGCGATGGCCACGCCCGCCAGCCTGCGCAGGGCCGGCAGGCGGCGGCCCACTTCGGCGGTGAACGCCGGGGCCTCCAGGAGGTTTTCCAGGGCGGGGTCGGCCTTGAAGGCGGCGGTCACGTCGTCCAGGAAATCTGCCCGGATGATGCAACCGGCCCGCCAGACCCTGGCGGCCTGTCCCAGGTCCAGCCCGAAGCCGTAGACCTTGTCGGCCTCGGCCAACAGGGCGAAACCCTGGGCGTAGGAGCAGACCTTGGCGGCGTAGAGGGCCTGCTCTGCATCGCGAACCAGGTCCGCGACGTTCACGGCGGGGGGCTCGCAGCCGCCCTGGAGGATTCGCGAGGCGCGCACGCGCTGCTCCTTGAGGGACGAAAGACCGCGCGCCTCCACGGCGGAGGTGAGCGTGGGGATGGGGATGCCCAGCTCCAGGGCGCTTTCGGCCGTCCAGCGGCCCGTGCCCTTCTGTCCGGCCGCATCCAGGATCACGTCCACCAGGGGTTTGGAGGTCTCCTCGTCGATGCGCGAGAGGGCCTGGGCGGTGATCTCCACCAGGTAGGACGCCAGCGGCCCCCGGTTCCACTCGCTGAAGACGCGCGCCTGGGCGGCGGCGTCCAGGCCGCCCGCGCGGCCCAGGATGTCGTAGA
>NZ_JBZVFJ010000096.1:0-15052 GCF_058402725.1 Fundidesulfovibrio sp.
GCCAGCTTCGCCGGGCAGTACGAGTCGGTGCTGGACGTGCCCCTCGAGGGCGCGGCCGCCGCGCTCAAGGAGGTCTACGCCGGCAAGTACACGCCGCGCGCGGTGCTCTACCGCCTTCGCCAGGGCCTGGACGACGCCGACGCGCCCATGGCCGCGCTGGTGCTGGCCATGGTCCCGGCTGTGGCCAGCGGCGTGCTCTACACCCTGGACCCGGGCGCGCACGACGCCCGCCGCATGCGCCTGGACGCCGTGCCGGGCCTGGGCGACGCCCTCGTGTCCGGGCGCTCCGAGGCCGAGACCACCCTGATCGCCCTGCCCTCGCTGGAGCCCTCCGGGTACGGCCTGCTGGCCCCCGGCGTCGTGGGGCGGCTGGTCCGCCTGGGCCTCTCCCTGGAGGAGCACTTCGGCGCGCCCCAGGACGTGGAGTGGTGCGTCGACGCCTCCGGCGGAGTGTTCGTGGTGCAGTCTCGCCCCCTGGAGGTCTCCGAGGCCCTGGAGGCCCCCGCCCCGGCGGATCCCGGGGAGCTGACCGGCCATGAGACGCTTCTCTCCGGGGGGTCCAGGGCGGAGCCCTGGCGGGGTCCGGGGCGGAGCCCCGTGTTCTTCCGGCGCGGCAGCGCCGGGCCGGGCCGGGCCGGGCAGCGCCGGACAGCGCCGGACGCGGCCACTCCGGGCCGCCCGGGCAGCGCCGGGCGACGCCGGACCGGGCTGTGACTTGAGAGATGGGAAGGCGCGGGCTGCAACGAGACGCGAAGGACACACCGTACAGGCACGAACGCCCCGGCCGTCCGGGCGGGTGGCCGGGGCGTCCCGGAGCGTTCACACGGCGTTGGCCGCCGGGGGTCAGGCCCCGCCGCCGGGGATGGCGAAGCCCTTGGTGGTTCCGCCCGTGGAGGCCGGGGTGCCGGCGATCTTTGAGAGGTAGGTGGCGCCCAGGGTCTTGATGTGCTTGTCGATGTTGTCGAAGTAGTTGAAGTGCAGCTGCTCTTCTTCGATGACGGTCTCGAAGAGCTTGGCGCTGATGGAGTCGCCGTTTTCGCGGCAGACGTTGAGGAACTGGTTGTAGGAGTCGATGGTGTCGTCCTCGGTGTTGGCGTCGAAGACGTAGACCTGCTCCACCTTCTGGCCCTTCACGATGTTTCCGGCCTTTTCGGCGGTGGGGTCGCCGTCGAGCTCCTTGATGCGTTCGGCGAACATCTCGGCGTGGCGCATCTCGTCGATGGCGATGAGCTTCATGTTCTTGGCCAGCTCGCCGTAGTCCAGGCTGTCGAGGTTGTAGTGCTGGTTCATGTACTGGTGGATGGCCTGAAGCTCCATGCCACGGGCCTTGTTGAGCACTTCCACCACCTTGGCCTTGCGGGCTTCCCTGTCGGACATCGCGATTCTCCTTGGAGGCTGATTTTCCGTTGATTTCGCGGGTTGGCGGCACGAAGGGCCGCTGGACCCGCGTTAGCACGTTTCCGGGTCGAACCCAAGGGTTTTGCCCGGAAGCAGGGGCAGCTTTACAATAATTATTCCTACAAGACAATCTCTGTCCGATACTGAAGGGATTTCGTGCGCCTCCCGTGCTGGCTTCCCCTGCCGGGCGCGTCAAGGCCTGCGCGGATGCCGCCGCCTGGCGAGGCGGCGACGCACGAAGCGCCTGGTGCGGCGTCGGCCCCCCGAAAAACACGAAACCCGCGCGGGAAACCTCCCGCGCGGGTTCGCATGCGCTGCCGCAGGGGCGCGGGCGGTCCGGGAGGCTAGGCTTCCCCTCCGGCGGCGCGGAAATACCACTGGGCGGCCAGCTCCATGCCGGGCCGCACGAGCACCACGGGCTCGTAGCCCAGCAGCTCGCGCGCGCGGGAGATGTCGGCCAGGGAATGGCGCACGTCGCCCGCGCGCTCGGCGCGGTGCACGGGCGCCGCGCCTGCGGCCTCGGGCCTGCGCCGGGCCACGATCTCGCGGATGAGCACGAAGAGCTCGTTGAGGGTGGTGCGTTCGCCGCAGGCCACGTTGTAGGCCTTGCCCGGGGCCTCGGGGTGCTCCGAGAGGGCGGCCAGCAGGTTGGCGCGCACGGCGTTCTCCACATAGCAGAAGTCGCGGCTGGTCTCGCCGTCGCCGTTGATGAAGACGGTCTCCCCGGCCAGCAGGGCCGAGAACCACTTGGGGATCACGGCGGCGTAGGCCCCCTCGGGGTCCTGCCGGGGGCCGAAGATGTTGAAGTAGCGCAGGCCCGCCAGCTGCATGCCGTAGCAGGAGCCGAACACGTCGGCGTAGAGCTCGTTGGCCATCTTGCTCACGGCGTAGGGCGAGAGCTGGCGTCCGGTGCGCTCCTCCACCTTGGGCAGTCCGGGGTGGTCGCCGTAGACGGAACTGGAGGATGCGTAGACGAAGCGGCGCACGCCCGCGTCGCGCGCGGCCACGAGCATGTTCAGGAAGCCGCCCGCGTTGACCGCGTTGGTGAGCAGCGGGTCGTCGATGGAGCGCGGCACGCTGCCCAGGGCGGCCTGGTGGAGCACGTAGTCCGCGCTGCGGCAGGCCTCGGCGCAGGCCTTTGGGTCGGTGATGTCGCCCTCCACAAGGGTGAAGCGCGCAAAGGCCTCCGGGCCGACGCAGGCGCGCACGTCCTCGAGGTTGGAGCGGTGCCCCGTGGCGAAGCTGTCCAGGCCAGTGACCGACTGGCCAAGACCCAGAAGGCGCTCGACAAGGTTGGAGCCTATGAATCCGCCGCAGCCCGTGACGAGCCAGCGGGCGGGACGGGAGACCATGGAAGCGGCGATGCGGTCGAACACGGAGATCTCCTGGGGGGTGTCGCGGGCTGCCCGCGCGGCGGGGGAGCCCAGCTTCATACCCTCAACCGCGAGGCCCTGGCAAGCCCCGACCGACACCGGACCGGGTCAACCCTGAGCCTCGAAGCGTCCGGCCTCGCGGTTCTTGCGCACCTTGCCCGCCTGGAACACCAGGCCGTTCATGCACAGGTACACCCCCTCGGGCAGGCCCTGGGCCGCGCCCACGGCGCAGCCCACGTTGAAGGGCGCGTCCGAACCCTTGAAGCGCGCGGGGCTGAGCGCGCCCGTGAACACGATCACCTTGCCCGGGATGCCTCGCAGGGCCTCGGCGGTCTCGGCCATGGTGTCGGTGCCGTGGGTCACCAGCACATGGCGGGCGGGGTCGGCCTCCACCAGGGAGCGCAGGAGGGCGCGGTCCTCCGCGGTGAGGTGCAGGCTGTCCTTGCGGGTCACCTCGCGCAGGGTGAACTCCACGGCGGACTTGGCCTCCTTGAGGATCTCGCCGGCCTGGGGCTCGCCCACCTCGTAGGTGGAGAGGTCGTCGAAGTAGATTTTGTCGATGGTGCCGCCCATGGTGTAGATGGAAAGGTTCACGCCGCGCCTCCCTTGGCGTCGGGGTTGAGCATGGCCGAGGGGTCCAGCACGCGGGTCAGGCGCTCGTCGTCCCAGTCCAGCAGCTCGCGGGCGGCCTCGTGCACGCTCTGGCCCCTGGCCTGGGCGTGCTGGGCCACGCGGGCGGCCTGGTCGTAGCCCACGTGGGGGCACAGGGCCGTGGCCAGGCCGAGGCTGCGTTCCAGCAGCTCGCGGCAGCGCGCCTCGTCGGCCTCGATGCCCTTGACGCACTTCTCGGCCAGCACAAGGCACCCCCTGCGCAGGAGCGTGAGCGAATTGAAGAGGTTGTGCGCCAGCACGGGCTCCATGGCGTTCAGCTCCAGCTGGCCCGCCTCGGCGGCCAGGGTGACGGTGAGGTCCGAACCGATCACCTGGAAGGCGATCTGGTTGACCACCTCGGGGATCACGGGGTTCACCTTGCCGGGCATGATGGACGAGCCCGGGGCCATCTTGGGCAGACGGATCTCGCCCAGGCCGCAGCGCGGGCCGGAGGAAAGCAGGCGCAGGTCGTTGCAGATCTTGGAGAGCTTCACGGCCGTGCGCTTGAGCACGCCCGAGAACTGCACGTAGGCCCCTGCGTCCTGGGTGGCCTCCACCAGGTCGGAGGAGAGCACCATGCGGTGGCCGCTCACCTTGCAGAGCATTTCCACGGCCAGGGCCGGATAGCCCGCCGGTGCGTTCAGGCTGGTGCCGATGGCCGTGCCGCCCAGGTTGATCTCGCGCACCAGGTCCAGGGCCTCCAGCAGGCGCTGGCGGTCCTCCTCCACCATGAGGGCCCAGGCCGAGAACTCCTGGCCCAGGGTCATGGGCACGGCGTCCTGGAGCTGGGTGCGCCCGATCTTGATGATGTGGGCGAACTGCCTGCCCTTGGCCGCCAGGGCCTTGGCGAGCCGCCCCTGGCCTTGTGCAGGTCGCGCCCCATCATCACCAGGGCCAGGCGCAGGGCCGAGGGGTAGACGTCGTTGGTGGACTGGGAGAGGTTCACGTGGTTGAGCGGGTGCAGGAAGGCGTAGTCGCCGCGCGGCCTGCCCAGGATCTCCAGGGCAAGGTTTGCCACCACCTCGTTGACGTTCATGTTGGTGGAGGTGCCCGCGCCGCCCTGGATCACGTCCACGGGGAAGTGGGCGCGGCACTTGCCCTCCAGGAGCAGGGCGCAGGCCTTGCGGATGGCCCCGGCGCGCTCGGCGTCCAGGAGGCCCATGCGCTCGTTGGCCAGGGCGGCGGCCTTCTTCACGGCGGCCAGGGCCTTGATGAACTCCGGGTAGTGGGAGATGTGCACCCCGGTGATGGGGTAGTTGCGCACGGCGCGCATGGTCTGGATGCCGTAGAGCGCCCCGGCGGGGACGTTCATCTCGCCCAGGGAGTCGCGCTCCACGCGCTGCTGCCTGGAGGCCCTGGGGGGGGTGGTCTCGTCCATGTGCCTGCCCGTGATGGTTTGGGCGCGCGGGTGTGGTGTCCCGCGCGCCCGTGGAAGGTGTGGAAGGATGCGGTCCGGGGCGGGGCTCAGCCGCCCAGATAGGCCTCGCGCACGCGCTGGTCGCAGGAAAGCTCCTGGCCTGTGCCCTCCAGCACGATGCGCCCGGTCTCCAGCACGTAGGCGTAGTGGGCCACCTTGAGCGCGGCGAAGGCGTTCTGCTCCACCAGGAGCACGGTCATGCCTTTCTCGTTGATGGCCTTGATGATTTCGAAGACGTCGCGCACCAGGATGGGGGCCAGGCCCAGGCTCGGCTCGTCGAGCATGAGCACCTCGGGGGCGCTCATGAGGGCGCGGCCCACGGCGAGCATCTGCTGCTCGCCGCCGGAGAGGGTGCCGCCCTTCTGCTCGCGGCGCTCGTACATGCGGGGGAAGAGGTCGTAGACCCACTTGAGGTCGCGGGCGATGCCGTCCTTGTCCTCGCGGGAATAGGCCCCGAGCATGAAGTTCTCGTACACGCTGAGGTGGGGGAAGATGCGCCGCCCCTCGGGCGACATGGCGATGCCCGACTTGACCACCTCCACCGGGTTCATGGCCCCGATGTCCTTGCCGTTGTAGGAGATGGACCCCTTCTTGTTCTTGATGAGCCCCGCAATGGCGCGCAGCGTGCTGGACTTGCCCGCGCCGTTGGCCCCGATGAGCGTGACCACCTTGCCCTGGGGCGCCTCCAGGCTCACGCCCTTGAGGGCGTGGATGCCGCCGTAGTGCACGTGAAGGTCCTGCACCTTAAGCATCGCAGTGGGCCTCCTCGCCCAGATAGGCCTCGATGACCTTGGGATCGGACTTGATCTCCCCGGGATCGCCCACGGCGATGGTCACGCCGTAGTCCAGCACCCAGATGCGCTCGCAGATGCCCATGACGAGCTTCATGTCGTGCTCGATGAGCAGCACCGTGAGCTCGAAGCGGTCGCGGATGTCGCGCACGAAGTCCATGAGCTCCAGGGTTTCCTGGGGGTTCATGCCCGCGGCCGGTTCGTCCAGGAGCAGGAGCCTGGGGTTGGTGGCCAGGGCGCGGGCGATCTCCAGCCTGCGCTGCGCGCCGTAGGGCAGTCCGGAGGCCTGCTCGTCGGCCAGCCCCGCCAGGCCCACCACGCCCAGAAGCTCCAGGGCCCGCTGGCGGATCTCCTTGTCCTCGCGGCGCGCGCCGGGGGTGCAGAACACGGCCCCCAGCCAGCTGGAGCGCTGGCGCACGTGGGCGGCCACCATCACGTTCTCCAGCACCGTTGCGTTGCCGAAGAGCCGGATGTTCTGGAAGGTGCGGGCGATGCCCGCCGCGCACACCTTGTCGGGCGACATGCCCGTGAGGCCCCTGCCGTCCAGGAGCACCGTGCCCTCGGTGGGGCGGTAGAAGCCGGTGATCATGTTGAAGCAGGTGGTCTTGCCCGCGCCGTTGGGGCCGATGAGCCCCCCGATGCTCCCCTGGGCCAGCTGGACGCTGAAGCCGTTCACGGCGGTGAGGCCGCCGAAGCGCATGGTCAGGCCCCGGGTTTCCAGGACGTAATCGCTCATTTCGCCACCCCCTTGCCCCGCAGAGCGCGGGCCATGCCCTCCCAGGTGATCTCGCGCATGCCCATGAGGCCCTCGCGCCTGAAGAGGATGATCACGATGAGCGCGAGCGAAAACACCACCATGCGCATGCCGGGGATGCCCGCGATCTCGATGCCCGCGAAGCTCACCGGGTTCTCCACCACGCGCAGCCACTCGAGCAGCACCGTGATGCCCACGCCCGCCAGCACCGAGCCCGTAAGGGAGCCCAGGCCGCCCGTGACCACGATCATCAGCACGTTGAAGGTGAGCGTGAAGAGGAACATCCTGGGGTCGATGGTGGTGAGCAGGCTGGCCAGCAGCGCCCCGCCCACGCCCGCGAAGAAGGAGCCCACCGTGAAGGAGAGCAGCTTCATGCGCAGCACGTCCACGCCCATGGCCTTGGCCGCCACCTCGTTGTCGCGGATGGCCTTGAGCACGTTGCCGGTGTTGCTCTTGAGAAGCTTCACGATCACGTAGAGCGTCACCAGGCACCAGGCCACGTTCCACCAGAGGTTGGCGTAGGCGGGGATGCCCTTGAAGCCCAGCGCGCCGTTGGTGACGGAACTCATGTTGGTGGCGGCCACGCGCACGATCTCGGCGAAGCCCAGGGTGGCGATGCCCAGGTAGTCGTCTCCCAGCTTGAGCAGCGGCAGCCCGATGAGCGCGCCGAAGAACGCCGCCACGAGCCCCCCGGCCAGCACGGCCACCACGAAGGGGGCGTGGGCCGCCAGCACCCAGGGGGCGGGGTCGCCCAGGATGAAGAGCATCTCCTTCTGGTCTGCTGTCATGATCAGGATGGAGCAGACGTAGGCCCCGATGGCCATGAACCCGGCGTGGCCCAGGCTGAAGAGCCCGGTGAAGCCGTAGATCAGGTTGAGCGACAGGGCCAGGATGATGTTCACGGCGATGAGGTTGAGAATCTGGACCGAGTAGCCGTCCAGGCTGGCCTGGGCCCAGGCCGTGAACAGGCCCACCAGGGCCACGGCCGCCACGTTGAGCAGGGTGGTGGTGGAGCGTTTCATCACACCTTCTCCTCGGCCTTGTCACCGAACAGGCCGGTGGGTTTGATCAGGAGCACCCCGATGAGCAGCACGAAGGCGAAGGCGTCGCGGTAGCCGGCCAGGTCGGGGAAGAAGGCCACGGTCATGATCTCGATGAAGCCCAGGACCACGCCGCCCACCACCGCGCCCTGGATGGAGCCGATGCCGCCGAACACGGCCGCGATGAAGGCCTTGAAACCCGGGATGGCCCCCATCACGGGCTGCAGCTGCGGGTAGCGCAGGGCCCACATGATGCCCGAGGCCGCCGCCAGGGCCGAGCCGATGCCGAAGGTGACCGCGATGACGCGGTTGACCGGCACGCCCATCAGGTAGCTCGTCTCGATGTCCTTGCTGATGGCGCGCATGCCCAGGCCGGTCTTGGTGCGGTAGACCACCCAGACAAGGGCCAGCATGAGGGCCACCGAGAGCACCGGCACGAAGAGCGTGATGGGCAGAATGCGCACGTTGCCCCAGATGATGGGATCCTCCATCCATTCGGGCCGGTAGACGGCGCGGGGAATGGCCTGGAAGAACACGATGGCCACGTTCTGCAAAAAGAACGAGACGCCGATGGCGCTGATGAGCGCCGAGATGCGCGGCGCGTCGCGCAGGGGCCGGTAGGCGATGCGGTCCACCAGGATGCCCGTGAGCGCCGTGACCGCGATGGAGAGCACGATGGCCACCGGCCAGGGCAGGGCGAAGAGCGTGACGCCCCAGAAGACGAAATACGCGCCCAGCATGAAGATCTCGGAGTGGGCGAAGTTGATGAGCCGCAGGATGCCGTAGACCATGGTGTAGCCGATGGCGATGAGCGCGTAGAGGCTGCCCAGGGTCAGGCTGTTCAGGGCGTGCTGGATGAACTGTTCGACGTTCATGGAAAGTCCTTTGTTCGGGCCGCGCGCCCTTGGGCGCTTGCGCCGGCGGGGAGCGGCGCGCGGGGTTCCCGGCGTTCCGGGAGCCTCCCGCTGGCGGGGCCCGCCAGGAGGCGGACCCCGCGAAGCGGGTCACGGATCGAGGGGCTGGCGGAGGAGTCCCGCCGCCGCTTTTACAGGTCGGGAGTGATCTCGCCGGTGTAGACCTTCTTGCCGTCCTTGATCATCACAAGGCCCACGGGCTTTTCGGCGTCGTGGGTCTCGTTGATGGTGGTGGCGCCGGTGACGCCCACGAAGCCCTTGGTCTCGGCAAGGGCCTTGGTGATGGCGGCGGGGTCGGCCTTGCCGGCGCGCTTGATGGCGTCGATGATGATCATGTAGGCGTCGTAGCCCAGGGCGGCGTTGACGTTGGGCTCTTTGTCGGCGGAGTGGGTCTTCTTCCAGTCATCCGTGAACTTCTTGGCCACGGGGTTCATTTCCTTCATGGAAGGATCGTAGGGGAAGGTGGTGTGCACGAAGCCCTCGACCGCCTTGCCGCCGATCTTGGTGATCTCGGGGTTGTCCATGGCGTCGCCGCCCATGATCTTGAAGGTGGCGCCCAGCTCCTTGGCCTGCTTCATGATGATGGCGCCCTCGGCGAAGTAGGAGGGGATGAAGAGGACGTCGGGCTTCTCGGCGATGATCTTGGTCAGCTGGGCGGTGAAGTCCTGGTCGCCGGACTGGTAGTTGAGGGTGGAGACGATCTGTCCGCCCTGCTTGGTGAAGGACTTCTTGAAGAAGTTGGAGAGGCCCACGGAGTAGTCGTTGGCCACGTCCACCAGCATGGCGGCCTTCTTGAAGCCCAGGGTCTTGGCGGCGTAGGTGGCCGCGCCGGCGCCCTGGAAGGGGTCGATGAAGCACACGCGGAAGATGTACTTCTTGCCCTGGGTCACCAGGGGGTTGGTGCAGCTGGTGCCCACCTGGGGGATGCCGGCGTTCTCGGAGTGCTCGCCGCCGGCCATGGCCAGGGAGGAGCCGTAGGTGCCGATGATGGCCTGCACCTTCTCTTTCTCGATCAGGCGCTTGGTGGCGTTGGCGGCCTCCACCTTGTCGGACTTGTTGTCCACCACGAAGAGTTCGATCTTCTTGCCCAGCACGGTGCCGGCTTCCTTGTGGGCCATCTGCACGCCCTCGAGCTCCAGCTGGCCGCCGAAGGCGTTCTGGCCGGTCAGGGGCAGGAAAACGCCGATGCGGACGGTGTCGTCCGCGGCCCAGGCGAAGGTGGCCATGGCGAGGATCATGGCCATGCACAGAGAGAGAATCCGTTTCATCAAACTGCCTCCATGTCTGGTGTTGCCGGCAGGCCCCTCGGCCGCCGGTTGGGGTTTGCCGACGCGGGGGCCCCGCTAGAGCGAGACCACCGCCGAAATCTTCTTGGCCAGTTCCACCAGGTAGCCCGAGAAGCGCGCCTCGAACTCCTTCATGGAAAACTGGTCCGTGGTGGAGTCGAAGCTCACGCCGCCGATGGCCTTGCCCGTGCGCAGCGAGAACAGCGGAGCGCCGATGGCGATGAGCCCGGGCACGAACTCCTCGTTGTTCACGCAGTAGCCCTGTTCGCGGGAACGTTCCAGCTCCTTGAGCAGGGATTCGCGGTCGGTGAGGGTCTTGTCGGTCTTGGCGGCCAGGTCCAGGCGGTCCAGCAGGGCGGAAAGCTCGTCCTGCTCCATGAAGGCCATGGCGGCCTTGCCGGTGGCCAAGTAGTAGAGGTCGGAGGAGTAGGAGAAGGAGCGGAACACCGAGGTGTCCTTGGATTCGTGGCGGTAGATCAGGTAGATGGCGTCGCCCTTCACCAGGCCCACGTCCACGTGGACGCCGTGCTTGCGGTTGGCCTCCAGCACGAAGGGCTTCACCAGCTGCACCATCTCGGACTTCTCCACGATGGTGTAGGCCAGCGAGAGGGAGCGCACGCCCAGGTGGTAGAGGCCGGTGCGCTCGTCGCGGCGCAGGTAGCCCAGCTCCCGGAAGGTGTTCACGTAGCGGTAGACGCTCGTTTTGTTCAGGTGCACCCGGGCGGCGATCTGGCTCAGGGTGAAGCCGGAGTCGTCGATGCCGAAGATGTCGAGGATGCGCAGGCCCTTGGCAAGGGTCTCCGAGGCGTTGTCCTTGGCGCGCGCGGGCTTTGTTTCCTCGGCGGCGGCGTCCTGCCGCAGGGCGGCGGCGGTGTTGTCCGGCATGGGCATCGTTACTCCCAGCGAAACGGCGTGATCAATTTCCGGCACGTTTATGCGGAGGAAGGAATTTTGTCAATCCGATTCCGGTCGGGATTTACAGAATGAGGAAATCAAGGCGGATTGAGGGGATGGGAGGCACGTCCCTGGCGTAACGGAAAGAGCCCTGGCCGATTCCAGGAAGGGCTCACGGGAGCTCTGCACGGGGGACGGGCAACGCCCAGGACAGGATGCCCCGGGGAGGGCGCGACGCGCGCCCCCGGCCGCGCATCCGGACGGGCGATTCTGCGCCGCCAGGCCTGCCGACGCTCAACGCCCCCCGTCCGTCTCCACCTGGAGTTCGAGTCGCCGGAAGGTCGGCTTGCCAGACGGCGGCTCCGCGAAGAGTTCGGCCTTCCCCGCCAGCTCGAAGCGCAGAAAGAGCGACGCGGGGCGCGACGCGTCCAGGGGCAGCGTCAGCTGCCGGTAGTTCTCGAAGCCCGATTCCCGACGCGAACCGTCGTGGGTTTTGAAATAGACACGCTCCCAGTGCTCGCCGTCCAGCGACCGCGAGACGACCACGCTAGAACGCCCTGCGGCCTCCTCGTCGAACCGGTAGGCGAACCAGAGCTTCACCCCGGACATGCCTGCGGCCGCGTCCACGCGCACGGTGAACGATCCCTTCCGGCCTTGCCCTGCGCCCGGCCTGATCAGGAGCATCTCCGGCGAGGGATAGACCTCGCAGCGGACGTTGTCCCTGGACACCAGCGCGGCGCTCGCGGAGGGGTCGCCCGGGGCGATGCGCAGGAAATCCTCCGGATCGGGCGTCAGCGCGATGGAGCGGCCGGGCGCGCGAGGCGCGGGGGCGGGCTGCCCCAGCAGCGCCAGCCGGGGCTTTGTCCCGCCGTCCGCGACCACCGCCATCCTGTCGGCCACGGCCCTGGCCAGCAGGTGGTTGCCTGCTGCGCTCAGGTGCCCGTCCAGGGGGAGCAGGTAGGGGTTGATGTTGCGCGCATAGAAGGCTTCGCGGAACAGGGGCGTGGTGTTGACCGCCTGAATGCCCGCGCGCTCCAGGAAGGGGTAGAGGTTCAGGTCGCACCAGTCGTGAAACTCCAGGACATTCTTGCTGTCCTGGATGCCCACGAAGAGCAACGGCGCTCCGTCCTCCGCCAGGAGGCGCGAGAACCCCTCCAGCGCGTCGCGGTAGCCCTGCCAGACCGGCTCCAGGGCCATGCGGGACTCGACGTCGTAGTATTGATTGGACCAGAGCAGCTCCTTCTGCCTCTCCGTGGACATGAAGCGGAAGGGCTCGAGCTGGGCGTTGCGGAATCCGTCCTCCGGCTGCGTGCCGAACGCGGAGTAGAAGTACATGCCGGACATCCGCTGCCCAAGCGCCGCCAGCAACTGATAGGTCCTGAAGCCCGAGAGCCACCGGGTCAGCGCGGAGCGCGTCGTGCGGGCCGGATCCGCCCGGCGCGCCTCACGAAACGAGGGAATCCGGGTGAGGTCCTGGAGGTCGTTGAGGAAGAACTGCACGACCACCATGTCGGGGCGAAGCCCCCTCCCCTTCTGGAGGTAGTAATCCATCGCGTCCAGCAGGCCGTAGAGGGGCATTCCGGCGTTGATCACCTCGATCCGCGCGCCCGGGTAGCGGGTCTCAAGTTCCCTCTGGAGAAGATCCGGATACGCGTCCCGGTCGTCGACGCCGAAGCCGAAGGTGAACGAATCGCCCAGGCACAGGACGCGAAGGGTCGATTCGTCCTTGCCGGGAGTGAACTCCCGCCCGGCCCGCGTGCCCATGCCCGTCGTCGAGAACCGGTACGGAAGGTTCGCCGTGGAGACCTCGCGCATCCCGACGTCCGGTTCCAGGTCGCCCGGCAGGTCGGCGTAGAAACGCGGCACGAGCACGCTGTCCGGACGGTAATCCACCCAGACCAGCGTCAGCTCGAACAGGGCCGCGAGGAAGCAGACGCTGAACAGCAAATGCAAGGAGTAGCGCACGCCGCCTGACAGACTCATACGTTACCTGCCTATGGCATGGAGTTGCGCGCGACGGTTCTTCGGGATCGATCAGGAAGACTCCCGCACGCAATCGGGAGGCCGACGGTTCCACATGGCGCCCGACGATGCAAGCCCTGGTCGCGGCGTCGGCATCGGCCCGGAACGCCGCCCCCGGACGAATCCGCCGCGAGGGCCTACCCCGCCAGAACGTCCACGATGGTCCTGGACAGCTGCCTGAGGTCCACCGGCTTGGAGAGGTATGCGCTGGCCCCGGCCTCCAGAATGGCCTCGCGGTCTCCGTGCATGGCGTGGGCCGTCAGGACGATCACCGGCACCGAGGCGAAGGGCCTTCCCCCCTGGCGGATGGCCCGCAAGGCCTGGAGCCCGTCCATCTCCGGCATCTGCACGTCCATGAGCACCACGTCGTACGTCGCCGACTCCAGGCGCTCCAGCGCCTCGCGGCCGGTCTGTGCCACGTCCACGCTCCAGCCCTCCTTGCCCAGGAAGGCCTTCACCGTGGTCTGGTTGATGCGTTCGTCCTCGGCCAGCAGCACCCGCAGCGCCGGTCGCGGCAGCGCGCCCCGGTGGCGGGCGGGCGCGGCTTCAGACGGCGCGCCCTGATTGCCGGGCGCGAAGGTCAGCGAAAGATGGCACTGCGTGCCCCTGCCCAGCTCCGACGAGATGCAGAGCGTGCCGCCCAGCAGCCCCACCAGGCGCTTCACGATGGCCAACCCGAGCCCGGCCCCGGTGGCGCGCCGCGTATAGGAGCCGTCCACCTGGGTGAACTTCTCGAAGAGCCTGGACAGGTCCTTGTCCGCTATGCCCCGACCGGTGTCCTCCACACAGGCCAGGAGGCGCACCTCTCCAGGGCCTTCCACGCCTTCCAGGCGCGAGAAACGCACGCTCACCCCGCCCGCCTCCGTGGCCTTGAACCCGTTGCCGATCAGGTTGAAGAGCACCTGGCGGAACTTCACCTCGTCGCCCAGCAGCAGGTCCGGCACGCCGGGCTCCACGCTCCACTGGAGGTACAGCCCCTTTTCGGAGGCCTGGACCCCGAACAGCGCGTCCAGTTCCTTCACCAGGTCCGCGAGGCTGAAGGAGGAAAAGCACAGCACCTCGCCGCCCTGCTCGATGCGCGCCAGGTCCAGGATGTCGTTGACCAGCCGCATCAGCTTCCGGGACGACTCCAGGGCCATGGACACGTACTGGGCCTGCTCGGGCGTCAGCCGGGTCTCCTGGCAGAGCTGGAGCATGCCCATGATGCCGTTGAAGGGCGTGCGGATCTCATGGCTCATGTTGGCCAGGAACTCGCTCTTGGCCCGGTTGGCCCGCTGGGCCGCATTGCGCGACCGGATGGCCTCGGCCGCGTATTCCTGCGTCCGCCGCTTCATGTCCGCGAAGGCCTTGCCGAGGTCGCTGATCTCGTCGCCGTGAGTGTCCGCCACGGGCAAGCTCTCCACGGCGACGTCGGAGTCCATGGCCCTGGCCAGGGCCTCGATGCGCTCCGTGAGCAGCTTCCGGGACCCGTAGGCGTAGA
This sequence comes from Fundidesulfovibrio sp., assembly GCF_058402725.1. NCBI lineage: Bacteria > Pseudomonadati > Thermodesulfobacteriota > Desulfovibrionia > Desulfovibrionales > Desulfovibrionaceae > Fundidesulfovibrio > Fundidesulfovibrio sp. The sequence goes on from NZ_JBZVFJ010000096.1 coordinate 14,021, forward strand.
TGAGCACCACCAGCGCCAGACCCGCGCCGAAAGCGGCCAGCATGACGACCGTCAGCTGGTTTGCGCTGGCGTAGATTTCCTCCGTGGGGATGCCGAAGAGGAAGTACATGTAGGGTTCTTTGCCATCTTCAAGGGAGACGCTTGTGTAGGCGTAGAGCTTTGCCACGCCGTCGGAACCTTTGGACAGGAAGGTGCCCTCGGCATTCTCCGACCGTATGCGCCGCCAGAACGCTTCGGACAGCCGCGAACCCTGGGGATAGTTGGCGTCGTCCGCAGGAATGCGCATCAGGCTCATCCCCTGGTGATCCAACACGCGCACGAAGGAGCCTGGAGGAAGCGGGATGCCCTCGAAACGGTCCATGAGATAGTTCAGGTTCACCGAGAGCACCAACACGCCCGACACTGCCCCGGCATCGTCCAGGACGGGATAGGAATAATGGAACACGGGGTTCCCCGTCACCCGACCCACGAGATACTCTCCCGTGGAAAACGACCTGGACTTCACTGCGTCACGCAGATACTTCCGCTCATCAGACTTCAGGCTTCCCGCAACATCCCGCGCAGAGACGACGATGTTCCCCGCGCTGTCGCAATAGAAGATGTTGCTGTAGATTCTCGCACGCTGCATCAACAGGCCACGGAACATTTCCCGCATCCGCTCATGATCCACGCTGCGGACCCATTTGGCCTGGGAGAACAGGAGCAACGTCTCCTTGATCTCCCCGACGAGAGCCATCTGCGTGTGCTTGAGTTCGTGCGAAACGTGCAGAATCCGATAATTGGCGACCCGAATCGACTCTTCCTTGAGCCTGTATGCGGCGAACACGAAGGCGCACACCACCGGGACCAAAGACAGAACCATGATCCCGACAAGCTTGACGCCAAGCCTCTTGAACATCTTGCCACCGCATTTGTTTCAAATGAATATACGCAAGCCCGCGAGCGCTCGCTACAGAACACCCAACACACCCTTCATTGAGACCCCTGCACGGTAAAACGCCTCAATAGACCTTCCAACTATTCGTAATTCAT